>NZ_JBNGOX010000005.1:0-218883 GCF_050589785.1 Carboxylicivirga caseinilyticus
AGTCCCCTTCAGGGGATTTAGGGGTGACATAAAATGATATTTTATTACAAATTGAAACTAACGTTGTTCTGATGTTTAGTTTTTGGACACCCTCATTTCTATTTCTTGAAAAAGTTGTTCTGAATTACTCAGCTTGTGGCTCTTCAGCAGCTTCTTCAGTTCCTTCAGCTTCAGCCTCAGGAGCTTCTTCACCAGCAGCTTCTGCAGCGGCAGCTTTCGCAGCAGCTTCAGCTTCAGCAGCCAACTCAGCTTTTTGTTTAGCAAGAGATTCAGCTCTGTCAGCATTAATTTTTGCCTCACGGTCCAAAGCAGCTTTATCAGCATCAGCTTTAGCACTAGCCAAACCATCTTTCTTAGCCTGGATTTTACCTTCTTTCTCAGTTAACCAAGCATTGAAGCGTTTTTCAGCTTCAGCCTCATCGAAAGCACCTTTCTTAACACCTTCCAATAAGTGCTTTTTCATCATCACACCTTTGTACGAAAGAATCGCACGAGCAGTGTCAGTTGGTTGAGCACCATTTGCAAGCCAAGTAAGAGCTTTGTCAAAGTTCAAATTAATAGTAGCAGGATTTGTGTTCGGATTGTAAGAACCAATTCTTTCAATGAACTTTCCATCACGTGGAGCTCTGCTATCTGCAACTACGATGTGGTAGTATGCATACCTTTTACGTCCATGACGTGCCAGTCTGATTTTTACAGGCATAGTATTACGTTTTAATATTTAAACAATTGCAAAAACTCGTTTTGCGGCTGCAAAGATACACTATAAAAATATTTCCACAAAGCCCTCATTCACAATAATTCATTAAAATATAGTTTTATACAGCTCTTGTGAATAAACTGTTGACTAAATGGAAGAATATAAACTTCCTTTTCCAGCCTAAAAACGTAACTTCGCAGTATGGCTATAAAGCCAATCAGGTTGGATTTTTAATAAGTGTAGTTGCATGTATTTTTTAGTATTCGATACCGAAACCACAGGTTTACCCAAGAAGTTTAAAGCTCCGTTAAACGATTTTGACAACTGGCCCAGAATGATTCAACTGGCCTGGCAATGTCACGATCTAGAAGGAAATCTGTTGTTTGCCAAAAACCATGTGATCACACCCGATGGCTTTACCATTCCTGAAGATGTCATAGCTGTACATGGCATCAGCAATGAGATTGCTCATGAAAAAGGGGTTCCTCTTAAACAGGCTCTCGAAGATTTTATTACAGACATTAAACAAGCTAAATTCATCATAGGGCACAACGTTGAGTTTGATATCAACATAGTTGGTTCAGAACTGCTTCGTTGCGAAATGGAGGAGATAATGACTACTTCACCCAGCTTGTGTACCAAGGATGAGAGTACTGAGTATTGTGGACTTCGCAATAAAAGCGGATCGATTAAACCCCCGACATTAACTGAATTACATATTAAGCTCTTTAATGAGCCATTTCCTGAGGCCCACAATGCTGCTGCCGACGTTGAATATACTACCCGATGTTTTCTTGAACTGGTAAGAATTGGTGCTATTTCAAACCAAAGACTACAGATGTCTGAAGGTCAGATTCAGGCTTTCAAACAAAACAACCCGGCCCCCATTCAACCAGCAGGAATTAAATATGAGTCATTCAAGATTAATACCTTTGATGACATCTCCATCGAAGAGGAAGAACGAAAATTAAAAGAAGCTGCAGCTAATGCTCAGTCACATTCTTTCGTCCATCTTCATGTTCACTCACAATATTCCATCCTTGATGGTGCTGCCAAAACAGCTGATCTGGCCGCCAAGGCTGTGGAAGATAACATGCCTGCTGTGGCACTAACAGATCATGGAGGCATGTTCGGCATTAAAGAATTTCATGTTGCCTGCACAAAAGCCGGAGTAAAGCCTATTTTAGGAGTGGAAGCTTATGTTGCCCGAAGAGGTCATTTGCGCAAAGATGACAAGACAGATGCCGGTGGACACCACATAATACTGCTGGCAAAAAACTACAAAGGATATCAAAATCTTTTAAAACTGACATCCATTGCGCATACTACAGGTATGTATTACAAGCCACGTATCGATAAAGAACTGATTGAAAAATATCACGAAGGAGTAATTGCTTTAAGTGCCTGCCTGGGTGGCGAAGTAGCCCAGAATATAATGGCCGGAAATTTTGATAAGGCAAAAGAAATAATCCTTTGGTATAAAAATATTTTTGGCGACGATTATTACCTCGAAATGATGCGTCATAAAAACGATGATCCTCGTTTACGAATTGACGTATGGGAAAATCAGGTTAAAGTAAATAAAATGCTTCGCGAGTTTGCAGAGGAACTTAATGTTAAGCTGGTTGCCACTAACGATGTTCATTTTGTTGAACCTGGTCATGCCGAAGCACACGACGTATTGGTTTGTTTAAGCACTGGTCGTGATTATGATGACCCAACACGCATGCGTTACACCAAACAGGAATGGTTCAAAACCACTCAGGAAATGAACGAACTGTTTGCCGATATACCGGAAGCTTTGTCTAATACCATTGAGATTGCCAATAAAGTTGAAAACTTTGAGTTAAATGCCAATCCTATCATGCCACCTTTCGATATCCCAAAAGAATTTGGAACACTCGAAAGCTATGGCAAAAAATATACTGAAGAGAATTTAATTGAAGAATTTGGTGCTGAAAGATATGAGAAGTTAGGTGGTTACGACAAAGTCCTTCCAATTAAGCTGGAATCCGATTATCTTGAATACCTGACATTTGAAGGATGTAAAATAAGATATGGTGATAACCCGGAGGAGCATGTAACAGACCGGCTTAAATTTGAGTTGGAAACGATCAAGACGATGGGTTTCCCTGGTTACTTCCTGATTGTTCAGGATTTCATCAACTGGGCAAAAAACAATGGTGTACTGGTTGGTCCGGGGCGTGGTTCGGCAGCCGGTGCAGCCGTAGCATACTGCGTAGGAATTACTGATGTTGACCCCATTAAATACGACTTACTGTTTGAGCGCTTCCTGAATCCGGATCGAATATCAATGCCCGATGTCGATATCGACTTTGATGACGATGGTCGGCAGGCTGTACTGGATTACGTAACCCATAAATACGGACAGGATAAGGTAGCTCATATTTGTACCTTCGGTACCATGGCTACCAAAAGTTCGATAAAGGATGTTGCCCGTGTTCTTCGTTTGGACTTGTCGGAAGCAAACAGACTGGCCAAGATGGTACCGGAAGCACCCAAAATGAGTTTCAAAAAAGCTTATAAAGAGGAGCCTGAATTACTAAAAGAAAAAGATTCACCCAACCCATTGATTGCAAAAACCATGCAGTTTGCAGAGGCTCTGGAAGGGTCTGTTCGGCAAACCGGTGTGCATGCCTGTGGTGTTCTGATTGGCAAAAACCCTCTGGAAGAACATCTCCCGGTAATGCCAACAAAAGGTGAAGAGTTGCTTACCACCCAATACGACGGCCGTTTTGTTGAAGACATTGGCCTGTTGAAAATGGACTTTCTGGGCCTAAAAACACTTTCTATCATTAAGGAAGTTCTGGGAAATATTAAACTATCGAAGGGAATTGATGTTGACATCAATCATGTGGATCTGGAAGATGAAGAAACATTTAAACTTTTCAGTCGAGGTGAGACAACAGCCATTTTCCAGTTTGAGTCTCCGGGGATGAAAAAGCACCTTCGTGCTCTTCAACCTAACCGGTTTGAAGACCTGGTTGCCATGAACGCATTATACCGCCCGGGTCCGATGGAATATATCCCATCATTTATTGCCCGTAAGCATGGCAGGGAAGAGATTGTTTACGATCACCCAATGATGGAACCGTATCTGAAGGATACATACGGTATTACAGTTTACCAGGAACAGGTAATGCTTCAGTCGAGAGCACTAGGTGGATTTACCCGTGGTGATTCCGACTCACTGCGTAAAGCCATGGGTAAAAAGATCATGGCCATGATGGATAAACTAAAAACCAAGTTTATCGATGGCTGTCTGGGCAGTGAAGAATTTGTTCAGGCATGTAAAGATGGCAAGACCACCAATAAAGATCCACAAAAGCTTATCGATAAGATCTGGTCTGACTGGGAAGCCTTCGCCAGTTATGCTTTTAATAAATCACACTCCGTTTGTTATGCTTATGTAGCATACCAGACCGGTTATTTAAAAGCACACTATCCTGCTGAATTTATGGCTGGTGTATTAAGTCGCAACCTTAGCGACATCACCAAGATTACTAACTTCATGGAGGAGTGCCGTAATATGGGGATGGAGGTTCTTGGTCCGGATGTAAATGAAAGTTACCGTAAATTTACTGTAAACAAAAGCGGAGCCATTCGATTTGGAATGGCCGGTATCAAAGGCGTTGGTGAAGGTGCTGTAGAAGCCATTATCAAAGAACGAGAACAGAATGGCCCATTTAAGGATATATATGATTTTGTAGAACGTCTTCCTCTTACAACTGTTAATAAAAAGAACATAGAAGCTCTGGCTTATGCAGGTGCATTTGATAACCTGGGCAATTATCACAGGGCTCAGTTTTTTGTTCCTCTTCCTAACGAAGATACCGCTTTTATTGAGAATTTAATTCGTTACGGGAACCGATATCAAGCTGATTTAGCAACTTCGCAAAACTCATTATTTGGAGCTATCGGTGGTGCGGTGGAGATCAAAAAACCTGATATGCCAAATTGTGAACCCTTCTCCAACATTGAAAAGCTCAACAAGGAGAAAGACTTTATTGGCATTTACCTCTCAGCCCATCCACTCGACGACTACAAGTTGGAACTAACTCATTTCATCCAGAACAACCTAAAGCAACTGGAAGATCTGGAAGCAATGAAAGGTCGTGACATAAGCCTTGGAGGAATGGTTGTTAACATGCGCAGAGGAACAACCAAAAAAGGAAATCCATTTGGCATTATGACTCTTGAAGATTATAGCGGCTCTTATGAATTTGCCTTTTTTGGTCAAGATTTCACCGAGTACATGCCATATCTGGAGATAGGTTATTTTATTATACTGAAAGGCCGCGTGCAAGAGCGTAAGTTCAACAAAGACGAATTAGAAGTTAAGATCAACCATATATCTTTTTTAAGCGAATTGCGTGAGAAAATGGTAAGTACCATTACTTTACAGGTCCCTTTAAAGTCCATCACTCAGGAATTAATTACTGAAATGTCGGCTCTTTTGAATAAGAATGAAGGAAATGTGACGCTTAAATTCCAGGTAATTGATAACGAAAGTAAAAACAGTGTTCAACTTCTGTCTCGAACAATGAGAATTGATTTATCCGATGAATTGGTTCGGTATATTGAAGAACATCCCGACGTCACAATGAACATTGCATAGCCCTAAATGTTGTTCTTTGCATATTAGGCACATATGGAAAAAAAGTATATTTTTGGAATGAAAGAACTTATTTTTGATAACTTTGTGCTTTCATACACATACGAGAATAGTTAAAATTATTAATCATATTAAGAAAACAGATTTGCTATGTTGATTGAAGTTACTGATGCGAATTTTGAAGAGGTTGTCTTGAAATCAGACAAGCCTGTTTTGGTTGATTTCTGGGCTGAATGGTGTGGCCCTTGTAGGATGATTACTCCAATTGTTAAAGAATTATCTGAAGAATATGCAGAAACTGCAGTTATCACCAAAATGGATGTAGATAATAATCCTGAAACTTCAGTGAAGTTTGGCATCCGAAATATCCCAACCATTCTATTTTTCAAAAACGGAGAGGTTGTTGATAAACAAGTTGGCGCAAGCCCAAAAACAATACTGGCATCTAAATTAGATGCTCTGGTATAGTTCGACATAAAAGAAATATGGGCTGTCAGAACTGGCAGCCTTTTTTATATCCACACAAGACAAACTATCATGAAAAACCTATCAATTATTTTAACACTGAGTATTTTTGTTCTTTCCGGGTGTCAGTTTTTTGCCCCTGAAACTTCAACAAATACATCGGGAAATAAAAATCCTGATGGTACAGTCATCAAGAAAACAAACTTTAACAACGATCCATCTGCACCAGTAGAATGGGAAACGACCTATAAATTAATGGAAGATGGTCCGGCTGTTAAACATGGTTTAGCAAAGAGATACTACAAAACAGGTAAACTTGCCGAAACATTTAATTACGTAAACAATAAAAAAGAAGGTTTACGCACCACCTATCATGGTAATGGTAAAGTGTACAAAGAACAAATGTACAAAAACGATCGTTTGGACGGCATTTGTAAACGTTACGACAGAGATGGAAACCTGGTGGCTGAATACCCATATAAAGGTGGACTTCCTGGAGTTGGATTAAAGGAATACACCAACCTAGGTGTTGAACGTCCTGCACCAGTTCTTTCAATAAAAGAAGAAAATAACATTCGAACAAGTAACAACTACATTATTACATGTTCGCTTGTTGGAGAGGCCGCAAGTAAAATCAAATCAGTTGATTTCTACCACGGAGACTTAATTGAAGGAAAATACTACCACAAAAACCTAACTCCACTACGTCCAATTTCTGACACTAAAGGTCAGTTAACGATTAATGTTCCTAAAGGAGCATCGTTAAATAAATCATTGAACTTTGTTGCTGTTGCAAAAACAAAAGACGGATTAACATACATACTTCAAAAGAAAATTGCTGTTGATGTTCGTGGAGTTTAGTAAGAAAAGTAAAAAATAACTACATAAAAAAAGCGTCCAAAATTGGACGCTTTTTTATGTAATTATTTAATTACAAAATCATATTTACCCCATCTACATTTGCTATATTATGCAATCCGCAACATCCAACAAGCCTTTCTCTAATACTTCTCGCATAATCTCATTATAAGCATTAATAAAGGTTTTTGAGCTCTCGTAAAATATTCGGCAGCAATCTATCAAACTACTGCCTTCTTACTAATAACGAACAAACTTATAACCTATCCTAATATCATTCCAACAATAGTAGCAGAAAGAAGCGAAGCAAGTGTACCCGCTAATAAAGCTCTGAAACCATATTTTGACAAGAACTCTCTTTTATTTGGAGCTAATCCTCCAATTCCACCAATCTGAATACCAATAGAAGCAAAATTGGCAAATCCACACAACATATATGTTGCCATTAATATTGATTTTGTATCAGTAAGAACGCCTGATGTTTTAAACTCTGCCAAACTGGTATAACCCACAAATTCACTGGCAATTAATTTCTCTCCCAATAACTGCCCCACTAATGCTATATCCTGCGATGGAACACCAATCAACCACATTAATGGCGCCAATCCATATCCGAGAATAAATTCAAGATTAAAATGCTGGTATTGACCATTAGTCATTTCAGCAATTGCAGTATTTAAACTGGTCCACTGTCCCACTTTATCAAAACCGTAGTTAATCAAGGCTATAAAAGCAAAGAACACCAACAACATGGCACCTACATTGGCTGCAAGCTTCAAGCCTTCAGTAGTTCCGTTACTCATTGCATCAAGTATGTTGCTACCAATTTTATCCATTGATATTTTTACTTCCGACTCAATTTCTTCTGTTTGAGGAACCAATACTTTGGCTACCACAATAGCTCCAGGAGCAGCCATCACTGAAGCAGTTAATAAATGCTTGGCAAACATCAATCGTTGTACAGGATCATCTCCACCTAAGAATCCGATGTATGCAGCCAAAACCCCACCGGCAACCGTTGCCATACCACCGACCATCACCAAAAACATTTCAGATGTATTCATCTTTGGCAAATAGGCTTTAATCATAAGAGGAGCCTCTGTCTGTCCTAAAAAGATATTACCTGCAACAGACAAACTCTCAGCACCTGATAATTTTAATGCCCGAGTCATCAACCAGGCTAAAGCCCAAACAATTTTTTGTATCACCCCTAAATAAAACAAAACACTGGTTAGTGCTGAAAAGAATATGATGGTTGGTAAAATCTGGAATGCGAAAATATATCCAAAGGATGATGAATCTAGTAAGCCTCCTAATAAAAACTCAGCTCCTACTTTGGTAAAATCAAGAACCAACGTAAATAACTTCCCAAAAAATTCAAACATGCTTTGAACAAAAGGCACATATAAAACACATACAGCCAAAAGCACCTGGATCACCAAACCGATCCCTACTACTTTCCACGAAATGGCCTTTCGGTTAATACTAAACAACCAGGCGATGCCAATAATAGCAACCATTCCTAATAATCCACGAAGGATTGTTAAAAAACTAAATGAGGCACCGGGTTCAACCACACTTTGTAAGGCAGGCGTTTGTGCCGACACTATTTGCATAGCAACCAGTGCCAACAAGGTAAAAATCACTTTCTTCATCGGAAGATTTTATAAATGTAAAAAGGGTGAACAATTCACCCTGCTTTATTCTTAAAACTTAATAATTATCGTTATTCTTCTTCTCGGGAATTAATTTCATCCCTAATATCAGAAGCTCTTTCATAGTCCTCCCCTTCAATGGCTTCCTGCAATAGTTTTTTTAGCTCCTCAATACTTTTCTCTTTGTATTTTTCAGCTGAAACAGGCTTTGTAGTAGAGGTCTTTTTTACAGGTTGTTCTTCTTTACTATCAAAATCAAGTACTATACCTGCTTTTTCAATTATGCTCTCGTAAGTGTAAATCGGGCACTCAAAACGAAGAGCCAAGGCAACAGCATCAGAAGTTCTTGAATCAATATGCAACTGCTCTTCTCCTCTTTGACAAATCAATTCAGAATAAAATATACCTTCTTCCAGTTTATAAATTACTACCTCAAGTATTTCTATTTCGAACGATTTTGAAAAATTTAAAAACAGATCGTGTGTCAAAGGACGAGGCGGCTCAAGGCCTTCTAATTTAATTGCTATTGATTGCGCTTCTACACCCCCAATTATTATAGGAATTCTTCGGTCTCCTTCCTCCTCTGCCAACACTAACGCATAGGCTCCCGATTGAGTTTGACTGTATGATAATCCTAAAATATTGAGCTTAACCTTTTTATTACTCATAAAACAATTGTTTCTTCACCTTAAAAACCACTAAACAAGGCGAATTCTAAATACAAATGGTATACCAAAACAAATATAGTAATTACTTTTAAACTAAAGGAGGTTAGATTTTGAATTAAAAACCTGATATATGTGTTTGAATATTATAAAAATCTAATTTTCAGCATAAGTAAAGTAAATTTGTTTGTGTGATGCAATATTTTTTTATACTTTTGCACTCCATTGAATCTTGCGGGGTAGAAAAAGTGGCTGATTTTAGTGTTAAAGCCCACCTCCTGGATAGAACCATAAATAATTGGTGATATGTACGCAGTTGTTGATATTGCTGGACAGCAATTCAAAGTAGAAAAAGACAGAAAGATCTTTGTGCATCGATTGAGTGCAGAGGAAGGTTCCTCTGTAGAATTTGAAAAAGTACTTTTGCTTGACAATGAAGGAGATGTTAAAATTGGCGCTCCGGTGTTGGAAGGTGCAAAAGTAACAGCTAAAGTATTATCTCACGTAAAAGGAGATAAAGTGATCGTTTTCAAAAAGAAACGTAGAAAAACTTTCAAGAAGAAAAACGGACACCGTCAGTACTTTACACAAATTCAAATCGAAGAAATCGTAGGTTGATAACTCAAAAAAATTAGAATAAGATGGCACATAAGAAAGGCGTCGGTAGTTCGAAGAACGGTAGAGAGTCGGAAAGTAAACGACTAGGCGTAAAAATCTATGGCGGTCAAGCTGCCAAAGCTGGTAACATTTTAGTTCGTCAGCGCGGAACTCAGCACCATCCAGGCGAAAACGTTGGTATTGGTAAAGACCACACTTTATTCGCTTTGATCAACGGTAAAGTTGAGTTCACAAAGAAAAGAAACAACCGATCTTACGTATCAGTAGTTCCATTTGCTGAATAAGATCGCTGAAAGCACAATTAAATCTCCTGTTTTTATTACTTTCGTGATGAATTCAGGAGATTTTTTTATCCAATTAATTGAAGAAGTATGTTGACCTTAAAATTCATTCAAGAACAAAAGGATGAAGTCATCAAACGTCTTAAAGTAAAGCGTTTTGATGCAACCGAAATTATAGAGGAAATAATCCGTCTCGATAACGAGCGTAAATCCACCCAGGCTCAGGTGGAAACCTTACAAGCTGAAATGAACAGCTTATCTAAGGAAATTGGACAACTTTTTAAGAGCGGGCAAGTTGAAGAGGCAAACAAGGCTAAAGCCAAAACCGGTGAATTAAAGGATAGTATCAAAGAATTGGATAATAAACTTTCCGAAACCACAACCCAGCTTAACAACCAGTTGGTTCAATTACCAAATGTACCCAATGAATTGGTTCCGGAAGGGAAAGGAGAGGAAGACAATGTTGAAGTAAAAAACGGTGGTAAGATTCCTGAATTACACAATGCCGTTCCTCACTGGGATTTAATTAAGCAATACGACCTGATTGATTTTGAATTAGGCACCAAAATAACCGGTGCGGGTTTTCCAGTATACAAAGGCAAAGGAGCACGTTTACAACGTGCATTAATCAACTTCTTTTTAGATGAAGCTGTTAAAGCCGGATATATGGAAGTTCTGCCTCCATTAGTTGTAAACGAGGATTCAGGTTTTGGAACAGGACAGTTGCCTGACAAGGAAGGTCAGATGTATCATGTTACGGCTGATAATCTTTACCTGATCCCTACTGCCGAAGTACCGGTAACCAACCTTTATCGCGATGTAATTCTAAAGGCTTCTGAAATGCCTATTAAAAACTGTGCTTATTCAGCTTGCTTCCGACGTGAAGCAGGTTCATGGGGAGCACACGTTCGTGGATTGAATCGTTTACATCAATTCGACAAAGTAGAGATTGTTCAGGTTGCCCATCCTTCTAATTCATATGAAGTATTGGAACAGATGGTTGCTCATGTACAAACATTAGTAGAAAAGCTTGAATTACCTTGGCGCATTCTTCGTCTATGTGGTGGCGACATCAGTTTCACTTCTGCTTTAACATACGATTTTGAAGTATATTCTGCAGCCCAGGAACGCTGGCTGGAAGTTAGCTCTGTCTCAAATTTTGAAAGTTACCAGGCAAATCGCTTGAAGCTTCGATATAAAGAAGATGGAGAAAAGAAAACTCAGCTGGCTCACACATTAAACGGAAGTGCATTGGCATTGCCGCGTATTATGGCTGCCTTGCTTGAAAACAACCAAACAGAAGAAGGCATTCGTATTCCTGAAGTACTTGTGCCATATACTGGCTTCGATATCATTAAGTAATTAATATATACATGGCGGGATAAATTTATTCCGCCTATATTTTTATTTTATGTTTATTTTCAACACTACTTTTTCTGTACAAAACACAGCCATTAATAACTGGCGAACATGGATGGACAGAAACTATTTACCAACCATGCAGGATATGATTCAAGGAATTCGGGTTGAATTATACGAAGTAATGGCTGTGATTCATGATGACAGCACCAACTTCTCCTGTCAACTACTTTGTAAATCACCAGAGGAGCTGGAAACGATTAATAAATACAATACTATTTTAATGGATAATCTATCAGGTCATCTGGGAGAGAAATGTCTTCATTTTAGCTCTATCCTAAAAGAAATTTAGGCTTGCCACAAGAACGAATCATATTAGGTATTGACCCGGGAACAACTGTAATGGGTTACGGAGTTATTAAGGTTGAAGGTAAATCAGCCCACCTGGTAACATTAGGAGTTCTTGAACTACATAAATATACCGATCACTATCTTAAACTTCAAAAGATTTTTGAGCGTGTAGTTGGACTGGTTGACAGCTACCACCCTGATGAATTGGCCATTGAAGCACCTTTCTATGGTAAAAATGTTCAATCGATGCTGAAGCTTGGGCGTGCCCAGGGAGTTGCTATGGCAGCCGCCTTATCACGATCGGTGCCCATCTTTGAATATGCTCCTCTTAAAATTAAACAGGCAATTACCGGTAATGGGCGTGCATCAAAAGAACAGGTGGCAATCCTACTTAAACAAATGCTCAAATTAAAAGAAATTCCCGAATATCTGGATGCAACTGATGGACTCGCAGCTGCCTATTGCCACTTTCTTCAAAATCAGAAGTTACAACTTACAGGTGGCGTCAAAAGCTGGAAAGAATTTATTAACAAAAATCCAGGCAGGATAAAAAAATAGGGCTGCTTCAAAAGAAACAGCCCTCTATATCATAACACCTTAATTTACAAGGCTTCTTTTATCTTCTCTGCAATTACAATAAATTCTTCCTGCGAGTATTTAAGTTTAGGCTTTGAGAAACTAAGATCTGTCTCTGCCTGCAAAGGAACAAGATGAATGTGTGCATGAGGAACTTCCAATCCTAATACAGCCACACCAACACGTTTACATTCAATCACTTTTTTCTGAGCCAATGCAATCTTTTTAGCAAACACCATCATATCTGCTAGAAGCTCATCTTCCAAATCAAACAAATAATCAGTTTCCTGCTTTGGAATAACTAAAGTATGACCTTCAGACAGTGGATTAATGTCTAAAAACGCAAAAAAGCGATCATCTTCAGCTATCTTGTAACAAGGAATTTCTCCGTTTATAATGCGAGTGAAAATTGTTGGCATGCCTAATCTTTTTACAATGAAATTTCAATCACCTCAAAAGTCATCAAACCTGATGGCACCTGAATATCAACCTGATCTCCAACTTTCTTACCAAGTAATCCTTTAGCAATTGGGGTCTCAATTGAGATTTTACCTTCTTTCAGGTTTGCTTCACTTTCAGGAACCAGCGTATACGTCATGGTAGCATTATTCTTAAGGTTCTTAATTTTAACCTTATTCAAAAGCTGAACCTTTGAAGTGTCCAGTTTTGATTCATCCAAAATACGGCTGTTTGCAATAGTATCTTTCAGTTTTGCAATTCGCATTTCCAACAATCCCTGTGCTTCTTTGGCTGCATCATATTCGGCATTCTCAGACAAATCACCTTTATCTCTGGCTTCAGCAATCTGCCTTGAGATAGATGGACGTTCAACAGTTTCCATATGGTGCAACTCTTCCCTAAGTTTCTTTAAACCTGATTCGGTTACATATTGTATTGACATTTTTTCTTTTTTAAAGTTTTCAGTATGACCTAAAAAAACAAAAGAATCCCGATTACCTCAGAACTCTTTCGTACAAATATACGAAAGTTTAGCTCAACCACAAATTAAAATATTATCGACAACTTTTTAATTAACTGCTAAATAGCTCATTGTCATTGGTAGGGACGATTGAGTATTTCGGAGTAGATAACAGCCTTTCTCATATCTACCTCCTCAACATCAAAGATAAAAGGATCGTGCTCTTCTTCGGTATTTATCACCTCCAAGGGCTCTATACTTCTTTTAACAATCGGTTTAGCAACGTTTTTAGCAAATGGCTTTATTTCTGTTTTTGGCTTTTCAAAGACCGGCTGGGGTTTTGGAACTTTGGGTTTAGAAAACATTTCCCGAATCTCTTCCATCAATGGCTCCTCTTCATCCAATGGATCATATGGATTGGACGATTCAGAACCAGGCCTTGGCACATTCTTCTTGGCTTGTTGTGCTTTACGAATCACACTAAAAACCAATGCGCCTAACATCACCAGTACATATAATATATCACCAAAATCATCCATAACTAATCAATATAAGCATCTACTATTCTAAAGCATGATTGCATATGCTTTTTGATAACTGAACAGAATTTCTCTAACAATTACAAAAAAGCAAGCTTAAATTTAAGAGGGTTAAGATGATTCTCAAAATTTATTTGATGATTTCTTTAACTAATCTTAATTTTTTAGTGATTTACAACATAAAAGATATATTTGCACGTTTAATACTCATCAGGGTAAAAAATATAAAAATGAGAAAGTTCTGGATAGTTGGGGTAATGTTATTGATATCTATTGCATGCAACAAGGATCGTTATAATCCTATTCCCAATATTTCGTTTTACGGAACCATTAATCTTGAATTACCACAATATAACTACACCTCATTTGTAGTTAAATATGCAGGCAATGTTAAATTAGGGCATAATGGAGTTGTTGTATTGAAGCTTTCGAATTCGAACTACGACATTTCTGCTTTTGATTTGATGTGCCCACATGAACACGATGTTCCCGGATACTTTTACACCGAATTAGAAACTAATGGTGATGTGGAAGTTACTTGTCCACATTGTGGTTCTGTTTTTAGTTTAGCCAGTGGAAACCCGATTGAAGGTCCTGCTCAATACGGTTTGAGGCAATACCAAACAAACTTAAATGGCAACTACCTCACTATCTCCAACTAGGATTTTCATAGAATAAAAAAGCCCATCTTCCGATGAGCTTTATTGATAATATCTTTATACAATTAGTATCTGTAATGTTCAGGTTTGAATGGACCATCTGCACTTATTCCCAAATAGGAAGCCTGCTCATCAGTTAATCGAGTTAATTTAACTCCTAATTTACCAAGATGTAATCGGGCTACTTCCTCATCTAAATGTTTAGGAAGTGTATAAACCCCTACTTCATAATCATTTTGCCACAATTCCAATTGGGCCAATGTTTGGTTTGTAAATGAATTACTCATTACAAAACTTGGATGACCAGTTGCATTACCAAGATTCACCAAACGACCACGTGACAATAAAATAATTGCGTGACCATCAGGGAAACGGAACATATCAACCTGAGGCTTGATATTGATCTCTTCAATTCCCGGGAATTTCTCAAGTTTCTCAACCTGAATTTCGTTATCGAAGTGACCTATATTACATACAATAGCCTGATCTTTCATTCCTTCAAGATGCTCAATACGGATCACATCTTTATTTCCTGTTGTTGTAACATAAATATCTCCTTCTGCCAAGGCATCTTCAACAGTTGAAACTTCGTAACCTTCCATAGCTGCCTGCAAAGCACAGATCGGATCAATTTCGGTAACAATTACTCGCGCACCAAAACCACGCATACTTTGCGCACAACCTTTACCTACATCACCGTAACCACAAACAACAACTGTTTTACCGGCTACCATCACATCAGTACCACGCTTAATTCCATCAGCCAAACTCTCGCGACAACCATACAAGTTATCAAACTTCGATTTTGTAACAGAGTCATTAACATTTATAGCAGGAAAAAGCAACTCACCTTTTTCCTTCATCTGGTACAAACGATGAACTCCTGTAGTAGTTTCTTCACTTACTCCTTTTAGTCCTTTGGCTACATTTGACCAACGTTGAGGATCTGCTTCGAATGTGCTTTTTACAATTGCGATTAATTCTTTGTAATCTTCACCTTCGTTACTGTAATCGGCATCAAGGAAAGAAGCATCATTTAAAGCCTGAGCTCCTTTGTGAATCATTAAAGTAGCATCACCACCATCGTCTACGATCAAATCAGGTCCTTGTCCGTTACCAAAATCCAAAGCACGCTCGGTACACCACCAGTACTCTTTTAATGTTTCACCTTTCCAGGCAAAAACCGGCACTCCGGCCTTAGCAATGGCAGCAGCAGCATGATCTTGAGTACTATATATATTACAGCTGCACCATCTTACTGATGCGCCTAAATCAACTAAAGTTTCGATAAGAACAGCAGTTTGAATAGTCATATGTAACGACCCCATCACTTTAGCACCCTTCAAAGGCTTTTCTTTACCGTATTTGTCGCGCAGAGCCATCAATCCCGGCATTTCCTTCTCTGCAATTTCAATTTCTTTACGGCCATAATCGGCCTGACTAAGGTCAGCAACCTTAAAGTCTACTTTATCTGTTACTATATCTGCCATCTTTCTATTTTTAGGACTGCAAAATTACAAAATAATTGCGAATTAACTATTTAGAAACACTTTAAGAAGTCAATTGAAAACGTAACAACTTACAAAGTCTCCGTTTTATTTACAATTGACCGGATGGTTTGTTCATCTTTTTTTAACTGATTGATGAGGGCTTCAACATTTTCAAACTTCATTTCATCACGAACCCTTTGGATAAATTCAATCTGAATCTCCTCAGAATAAATATCACGATGAAAATCAAAAATATGCACTTCCAGAGAGCGGTGATCAACATTATGATTGACCGTAGGACGAAAACCTATATTAAGCATCCCTCCAAATAGCTTACCTTCAACATGCACTGAGCAAGCATAAACACCATCGGGTGGTATAAGCTTAAACGATTCGTTGACTTCAATATTGGCGGTCGGATAACCAATTCGCCTTCCCAACTGCTGACCTCCCATCACACGACCACTTAACAGATAAGGATAGCCTAATATCTGGTTGGCTTTTTCGATATTACCATTCAATAAATGATTACGAATATCGGTTGAACTGGTTTTTAACCCTGCTGTTTCAACAGCCTCAACCTGAGAAATACCAAAGTTATATTTCTCAGCTAATTCGGTATATTTTTCAAATCTTGATTCGCGATCTTTTCCAAAACGATGGTTATAACCCATTAAAAGATGATAAATTCCAATCTTCTGAACCAGAAACTCACTAATAAATTCTTCGGATGTAAGATTCGCCAGTTCTTTTGTGAATGGTATTAAAAGCAGGTGATCAATACCTAACTGACTGAATAATATTGTTCGTTCCTCAGGTGAAGTTAAAAAGCGAAGACTTTCTTTATCCTGGTTTAATACCATTCTTGGATGAGGCCAAAAAGTAATTACCACTGCTTCACCCTTTGACGCCTTTGCTTTTTCAACAAGCTGAGCCAGCAACATACGATGCCCTGTATGCACTCCGTCGAACATACCAATAGTTACAACTGGCCTTGTTGCTTTAAATGTGGATAAATCAGAATGGACTTTCACTTCTTTTGTTTTGCACAAAAATAACAAAAACAACTGCAAGCATAAAAGAAAACAGGTTTGAAACTGGCAATCTAGAAATCCAGCAGTTCTTTAAGCTTCTTATAACCTGTACGACTAACCTTTAATTTACAATCTTTACTGATTACTGCAAGCTGTGTATCTTTATTATATGGTTCCAGCTGCTTTATCTTTTCAACATTTACCACATAGCTTCGATGTATACGAATAAAGTTCTCAGGAGGCAGGTGATCCTCAAAATACTTCATGGTTTTAGCTTTCAGGAAATGCGCATCTGAAGTATATATCATTACATAATCATCCTGAGCTTCAATATACAATATATCTTCCAAAGGAATAACTTCCAGCTTATTGCCTTTCTTAACCACGATACGCTCCAGCTTTTCTTCTGATTGCTCCTGTATTGAATTAATTTGCTGTTGATTACTTTTCTCACCTGTCTCAAGTTTTTGAATCAACTTCTTAACAGCATCTCCAAAACGCTTCTCATTAAAAGGTTTTAACAAATAATCAACCGCATTCAATTCAAAAGCTTTTAATGCATACTGATCGTATGCAGTTGAGAAAACAACCAATACAGGATCGTCAATCACTTCCATTAACTCTAATCCTGTCACTTTTGGCATCTGAATATCCAGGAACATCAAATGAGGTTTATATTCCTTTACTGACTTTAATGCTTCAAAACCATTAGAACACTCATCAACCACTTCAATATTTTCCCATCTTTTGAGATAAGATTTAATGATATTCCTTGCCAATGGTTCATCATCAACAATTAAAGCTCTATAAATATTACTCATCAAACACCATATTTATTTTGAATTCTTCTGTGGAATTCTGAGTGAAACTTCAAAATAACCATTTTCTTTATTTACTGTCAATAAATCAGTCCGCCCGTATACCAATCGAAGCCGATCCCTGACATTATCCAACCCTACACCTTCACCTTTTCTGCTTCTCAGGGCCTCTTCATCAAAATTATTAACCACACTAATCTCAAGATCTCCTTCAAGACATCTGCAGAAAGTACGAATCTCAACAGGCTCAACACTTTCATAAACACCATACTTCACTGCATTCTCATATAATGGCTGAAGAATCATGACTGGCAAAACCATATCGTAACAGGTTGAAGGCACATCTGAAGTACTTGTTAATCTATCTCCAAACCTTACCTTTTCAATCTCCAGATATCTTTCTACATTTTTCAATTCCTCTTTGAGCGGAAGAACTTTCTCTTCATTTTTCTTTAATGAATAACGAAGAAATTCAGAAAGCTTATTAATCATTTCCCTTGCATCATCTGAATTGGATATGGTAAGAGCACTTATGCTATTTAAGCTGTTAAACAGGAAATGAGGATTCAGTTGAGATTTTAAAGCTTTCAGTTCTGATTCGCGTAGCAAACGATTCAATTTTTCCTGACTTCTGTTCTTCTCATCCAACTCTTCGTAGAACTTAAACATATAATAAATGAGCACAAACAACAAGTATTGAAAGGCGCCAACCACTATTCTTATAATGTAAGCACGCTGATTGAAAATAATATCTAACTCCTCCTTACTAAAGCTAAATTGTAAGATCAATTTACCCATTAACAACCATAGTCCAACAATTACAATACCTGCAATCAAAAACTGCATAAAAGTATTCCATTGCCCCTTATTTTTATCGATATACAATACCGGATACCAGATACTCAGTCCGATAAAAAACATTAAACTATTAAATACAAGACCATCAGCAATTAGTAACTTCAGGTTCAGGTCATATATCAGCCAATCCACAAGAGAATGAAGCACCGCGATAAGAACCCATACTACGGTATAAAATTTAAAAATTCTTGATTGACTAACTATTGGATGGATCATCAGCGTATTTATTTTACATTGATAATTAATTCATTACAACATAGGAACTCAAAGTGGTTATTTTAGAAATTTCTTAATTCACCTCCACCAAAAATTGCAACTCCTTTAATATACAATGTTTTTGAAGGATCTGACACTGTTTCATTATAGTAGGTTCTTTTATCAGCAAAACCACCAAAAATCGAAACCACTTCAGTTTTAACATTCCAACCTCGAGGTACGATCAGCTTTGCACCACCAAATATGGTTACCATCTCAAGTACAGCACCCTCATCAGAAAGTTGACATCTTTCCAAATTAATTTCACTTCCTCCGAATACAGCCGTTATTTTTCCACCTTTAAAATTATTGGATTCAATCTGACTTACTCCACCTCCAAATACATTCACCTCATCAATAATTTCATCTGAATTTGATGTAATATGGTTATGAGGTAATAATGGTTTTCGTTTAAAATAAATGCTAACTCCTATGAGTACTAATAATAATGGCCAGAACTTAAATACATCGCGAAAATCAACAAAAGGAAATAAATCAGGAATAATAAAAAAACCACCAATCGATAACAGAATGATTGCAGAAGTAAATTCCTTTTTCAACAAATTAAACAAACCAAAAGCAACCAAAATCATTGGCCACGTAAACAGAACACTACTTATTTCATATGGCAATATGTCTAATGTTCCTAATAATAAAACTATACCGATAGCGATAAAAAATAACCCTACCAAACCACGATGTCCGCCTCTGCTTTTTTGGTGTTCACTATGACTAAAATCTTTCATGATATTTTTTTTAAAATGTTTATACTAAAATATCAGGTTGTTACGTTATAAAAAACGAATAATCGGCCAACTACGAATTTAATGCGGTGAGTTACGAAAGGGGTATAATAATTCTTTCATTTTAGTTGGCAATTCCTTAAATTTATTCGTCAATTATAGTAACATATGGAAAATTTTGACTATCCAAAATCTTCAAACACCCTATCCATCGCCGGACTCGCCCTCTCCGTTATGGCTTTCGTTATAGCCTTAATTCCTTGTTTTGGAATGATCGCTTTTTTACCGGCATTGTTAGGTTTAGTTTTTGCATTAATTGGTTTAGCCCAACAGGAAAAACACAGAACCCCCAAAAGCATTGCCATTGTTGGTATTGTGATGAGCACAACTTCATTGCTTATTGCCGGGGCCTGGACCGGAATCATCTCCTCTCTTTCGGAACATGCCGATGATCGCGTTAAAGAACATGTTGAGTTTATTATCGATGACATCAAAAAGGATCTGAAAGATGCCAACATTCACATTAAAATAGAAGAGCACAGCTTAAGTGATGAAGAAATCGATCAAATTGCTGAAGATGCCGAAGCTGCAGGTGAAGTTGCAAAAGAAATTGTTACCGAAATTTTAAAAGGATTTAGGTCAATTGATATTAAATCCAATAACAAAACCATCACCATAAAGATTCCCCGAGACGAATTGACTTTAGAAGAACTGGATGAACTTGAGCATGAACTGGATAAACTGGAAAAGGAAATGCAAGAGCTCATCGAAGATTTTTCTATAACTCTCGAAGTCAGAAAGAATGAATAAAGGCAGCAATATTGGAGATTGGAGACTTTTTCAGTTCTTTTTACTGATTGGATTGAGTATTGGCCTCTTATATCCCTTGTTAAGCTTCAAAGGCATAACGGAAGTAAGTTGCCCTTTTAATCATCTAACCTCCGAACCGTGTCCTTCATGCGGCCTATCCAGAGCATGGAACCTGCTTTATAACGGGCAGTTTGAGCAGGCATTGGAAGCTAATCCCAATGCCTACCGATTACTAATGCTTTTAATTCTTCAAATAATATGGAGAGGCTATCTGATTGTTAAAGCCGTAAGTGGAAAACCAATTATAATCTGGGATTTTATCATCACTATTTCATCTGTTGCCTTACTTGCCGGCCCTTATTTAAAGGACCTTCTTCGATTTGTTATCAGTAATTACTCCTGATTACTTCTCTTCTCGATTATACATAAAGGCTCTCCACCTTTCTTCAGGTAAATTAGCTTCTTCGAGTGCTGCACGCGAAAGACTAAAAAACAAATCAGACAAACGATTGATGAATAATAGTATCGATCGCTCTACTTTATGTTGATTATGCAAACCAATCAGCTTACGTTCACCTCTTCTCAACTGAGTTCGAACAACATGACAAAGAGCCGAAATTTCATTGCCCCCAGGTAAAATAAAATAATCTGATTTACTGCTTAATGAATTCTCTATTTCATCAATCCATTTCTCACAAAAAACATCCATCCCATCTGGTAATGGCATTTTATTTTTTCCTTTCAATTCCTCAGGTGTTGCCAGATGCGACATGGTATTCATTAACTCAACCTGTATTTGGTGCAGTTTATCCTGCCAGCTGTGATTCGAATCCAATCTGGTTCGAAGTAATCCAATGAATGAATTCACCTCATCAAAGGTTCCGTAGGTATCTACCCTGATATCATCTTTACTTACTCTTACTCCTCCAAGTAATCCCGTCTGACCTCTGTCTCCTGTTTTAGTATATATCTTCATAATGTAATTATTTCTTCAAAGTCCTCGTCAATGCAAACAACCCATTTGAATAAATGTTGAGTAATTTTTTAAAACTTCAACAAATACAACAAGCCATTGTTATGGTATCAGAAAAACTGAAGAGCATGAATAATCTGGCAGACATTAGAGATGAATACACAAAAAACTCACTCGAAAGAAAAGACCTTAATGACAGTCCGTTTGAACAGTTTCATAAATGGATGAATGAGGCCATAGAGAGTCAATGCCTTCATCCTAATGCAATGAGTCTGGCCACTGCCGATAATGAAGGCATGCCCGACGTTAGAATAGTATTATTAAAAGATGCCAGTGTTAAGGGTTTTACTTTTTTCACTAACTACCAGAGTCAAAAAGGAAATGAACTGGCTGAAAACAATAAAGCTTGTCTTAATTTCTTCTGGGGTGAATTGGAACGCCAGGTGAGGATTAGTGGAAGTATCGAAAAAATCAATAAGCAACTGTCTGACGAATATTTTCAATCACGTCCAAGAGAAAGTCAGATCGGCGCAATTGTTTCTCCACAAAGTCAGGTTATTGCAGAAAATTTTCTGACAAATAAATACAACGAACTCAAAAATACATACGAAAATCAACCTATTCCACGACCGGAACACTGGGGAGGATACATTTTGAATCCTCATAAAATTGAGTTCTGGCAGGGTAGAACCAGTCGGCTTCACGATCGGTTTGTTTATACC
The DNA here is from genome assembly GCF_050589785.1 of Carboxylicivirga caseinilyticus. Classification (NCBI taxonomy): domain Bacteria; kingdom Pseudomonadati; phylum Bacteroidota; class Bacteroidia; order Marinilabiliales; family Marinilabiliaceae; genus Carboxylicivirga; species Carboxylicivirga caseinilyticus. The sequence goes on from NZ_JBNGOX010000005.1 coordinate 21,985, forward strand.
AAACAAGCCGATGCATGGAAAATTGATCGGCTTGCTCCTTAATTTATTTATAATTTTATGGTCTGATGTTCTGTAAACGCTTGTTGAGTCTTCGTAATTTGAAAGTTTCGAAGTATTGTATTATACCTCTTAATACATCAAAGTACAGTGTGAAATAAAAAATTATAATCCCTAGCCAAATCACAAGCGTATTAAAAAATGGAGTCGTAATGCTAATCCCCATCACACGTTTACTGGCCGAATAAAAATGCGCCCTTCCCCAATTTGAAACTGGTTCCTTAAAAATTGGATGTCGTTTTCTGATAATTAACCGATCAGTTATCTCAATTTGCTGCAGTTCACGCTTATTTAAAACCAATTCCTCTAAAGCTTCGTTTTGGTACTTCTTTTTAAAATCAAGAAACTTTTCTTTTGATCCATATTTAGCGATCTGCTCTTCATATTCCCGGTCTTTTTTCTTCTTAGCTTCCTTATACTGGCTATTGTAAATTTTCTTTTCCTGCTCCAGATAGTCGTTTATCTGATCGTGCACTTCCTCTGAATATTTTACTTTACCACTTATGAAAAAAGATAAAGATGGAAAATGTGAAACAGGACTTTCTGACAGTTTTATTATCTCCGAAATCAGAAGCTGAGATTTACCTTCGAGAGCTTCTGTATTTTGTGCATCAAGAAACTGTTTACATTGAGTATTAATATCCTTCAATTCGGGTATAAGAACACTTCCTTTAAAAGATAAATTACTTACTTCCTTTTCGATATTAAAAAATAGTTTTTCGTAATCGTTATTCATGTACTGATTCACAGCCAAGGCCTCATAGGCCCATCTGGAAGTCATCATATCACCAATTCGTGGAACATATTCTTCAGAGGCTATTGTCCGGTGCAACTTATCAAATCCTACAATTACACCACTAAACAATAACTGGGGAACCAAAATTAATGGTATGAGAATGTATATGGTAACTACTGAATTTAATCCACTACTTATATTTAATCCAAGCATATTGGCAAAACATGATGTGCTAAACAGAATAAACCAATAGCTTAAAGTAAGCCCTTCTATTTCAAGTATATTATTCCCAATCAAAACAAAAGTCAACGATTGAATGGCAGAAATTATAAACATGATAACCACCTTGGCGTTTAAGAAACTGGATCTGCTCAAATTCAAAAATGCCTCACGCTGAAGCAGCCTTTTATCCTTAAATATCTCCTCTGCACTAACCGTCAAACCCAGAAAAAGTGATACTACAACCGACATAAACAGATAAGCCGGTAAATTCACATTTTTACTGAAGAGGTAGACATTCAGGTTTCCATCTTCACCACTGATATATTTGGTAAAAAACCCAAGAATCAAAGCTAATATAGGCGCTTCGAGCAGATTAATAAAAATATATTGCCTATTCTTAATCTTCGATAAAACATCGCGTTTAAAATAGATTTTAAACTGTTCAAAACGGCCTGGAATATTATATAAGTTAGGGGGTAATTTTTCTTTTTTATCAGCAACGGGTTTTATTTTCCACTCGAATTTACTTTCGAATTTCTCCAGATAATGATTATACCATTCTTCAGGCGAGACTTTTCTTCTACGAATTAATTTACCATTCGGATTAACCATACGAGCCTCAATAATTCTTAATGGCTGCTCAGTATGAATATTTCCACAGGCATAACATTCACTTTCCTCAGGGTTCACATAGTGAGCCATCTGTTTGAAATAAGTGATGGCATTGGTTGGATTACCATTGTAAATGATACGACCACCCTTATCGATAATTAAAAGCTTATCAAGTAATTTATATAAATCACTGCTTGGCTGATGAATATTAATGATAACCAATCTACCCTTTAAAGTTTGACGCTTTAAGAGCACCATTACTTTCTCCGAATCCATCGAAGACAAACCGGATGTTGGTTCATCAACAAATAAAATAGACGGTTCACGAATTAACTCCAGGGCTATGTTCAGACGTTTACGCTGACCACCACTGAGAATTTTATTTAAAGGCGATCCCACCACCAGATCACGAGCCTCTACTAAATCAAAATCGTGCAAAGCTCTTTCAACCACTTCAATTATTTCATCTTCGGTAAAATGGCTAAAACATAACCTTGCATTATAAAAGAGGTTTTCAAATACTGTCAATTCCTCTTTTAATAAATCATCCTGTGGAACATATCCAATTACCCCCGCAAGTTCTTCAGGTTCGTTGTGCAGATCATAACCATTGATCGTAATCTTTCCGGTAGCCAATTGATGTTTACCATTCAACACATTAAGAAGGGTAGATTTTCCTGTGCCACTTCCTCCCATAACGCCTACCAGCTGACCAGATCGACCTGTAAAACTAAAGGGATGAATACCAACATGATTATTATTGAATTTATAAGAAATATCCAGAGCCCGATATACGATTCTGCCACGATCGGCTCTTGCAATAAACTTTTCGGCAATGGTGCCATAATAAACAGGCGCTATCCTGGAAGTTTTAATAACTGATCCGGGTGATATGACAGTAGCTCTGTTCTGCTCAACCTTATGTCCATTCAAATATAAATTTCGGTTACCGGAATAACGGAAAATAAATTGATTGGTAGCTCTGATATGTAAAACCCAAACAAACACCTGTTGCTTGGGATTATATAAATGCTTTATTCGTTCATCTGGCTTTTCATGCTGCCCACTGATAAGCAGTACATTTTCTTTATGATTGACCCCTAGAGGATGATCCACTACAAATTGTCGCAGATTGAGATAATCATCTGTATCAAGCATTAGATATTCTGCCAATCGATCTGTAAACAGGCTTTCAACCTCCGATACAATTTCATCACGCATAATGAAATTGAGCATATTACTTACCAGCAAAAACTTAGTGGATAACTCAAGTTCCTGATTAAGCTCTTCACAAATGGCCTTAAGCTTGTCCATATTATAGGAAGCCTGCTTATCACGTGCTTCCTGATCATGGCTATATGAATTGGCATGATATTTTTTGATATAGAAATTGTAGCGATCAAGCGCCATTTCTACATAATCGCTGTTTAGGTTTCGCGACAAGAAATTTTTAACTGCGACCACACCATTACCTGTTTCCTGCTCTTCTTTCTGGTCAGTTAACAGTGCAAAAATCTGCATTAGTGCTTCAAGCAATAATTCACTCATTTATCAGGATTTTGAGTTGGATTTGAAGTTAATAATTTTTGCTTTATCGAGGCACAAAAAAAGGGAAACCCACAGGCTTCCCTATATATAACTTTGCCTTAACAGTTACGAAACAAACTTTTCACGAACCACTGCAACGTTTTCAACAATAGCAGTTAATTGATCCTCTGTAATACTACCTGCATCAATACTATTATAAATCTCATGAAGAATCTTCAAATCTTCAATGGTCTCCATAATATCAGTATTATCTTCTTTTTGATTTAGAAGAGTCATCAACTTATTTAATGGTTCTTTTTGATTCATAATGATAGAAACCATCTCTTTGTTGTTAAATGTATCTTCCGAAATATGAGTAGAAATATAAAGTGCTTCCACCCAGCTTCCACTAACTACTAACAAAGAAACAGACTCTCTTTCACTCTTATTTAAATACTCGTAAGTATCGTAAAATGAATCAGTGATTAAGTCAACCAAAGCCTCTTTATTATCAAGATTGCTTTCAATTTTTTGTAAAAGATCATTATCCAAAGCAGCTGCAATATCCAATTCTTCAATCAGACTTTTAGATGCACTCATAAAATCAACTGTTTCCTGCTTTTGGTTATAAGTACTGGCATAACTTAGATCAGCACTGTAGATACCCAGGTTCAATGCCTGACTTTTTTCTGTCAGATACTTTTCTACGTTAGAAACAGGGTTACTTAATGAAAGAATATAGGCTGCTTCAATACGGTTAAGCATTTCTGTCACCTCAAAAGATGTTGGTAACGGATACACAAATTCCCTAACCTCTTTTTCAACATTTTCTTTTTTAATTTCAGGAGCACTACTTGTTGTAGACGACTTACTTCCCATGTTGCATGAAGCAAATATTACAGTTGCAATAATCAATGATACTACCGGAAAAATGCTTTTCATTATTTTAGGTCTTTATAATTTCCACAAATATAATCGAAATTAAAAATAATTTGTTTTGATGTCTCTTATTTTTGTGACAATTATCAATAAAGCATGATTAAATTAAAAATCCACTCATCCATTTCAGGGTTGATTTGTTACTATCCGGAAGTCATTCAATTTAAATGTCTTTCCATAAACATTAAATTACCATAATTTATCTGTTGTATATTATTGTTATTTCAATGAATAATCAAACAAAAGGTGTTTTACTGGCTGCAACAACAGCATTGCTTTGGGGTATGCTGGCCATCGGTTTAAAAGTTTCACTTAATTATTTTGACTCTTATACAGTTGTTTGGTTTCGATTTTTTATAGCCACTGTTAGTTTGATCTCCATTTTCTCAATTAAAAAACCTTCATTCCTTAATGTATTGAAGAAACCTCCAAGGCTGATGTTACTGGCTGGTTTATTTTTAGGATTTAACTACATTGGTTACATGCAGGGAATTAAGCTGGCTGGTCCTGCTGCTACCCAAATTATTATTCAAACCGGTCCGATTGTTTTAGGTTTGGTAGGCTTTATCATCTTTAAAGAGAAAATAAATCTGATACGGGGAATAGGTTTTTTAATTGCCGCTCTTGGATTCAGTGTTTTTTATTTTTACCAAATTAGTGAATTTGGAACCGAAAAGACAGAATTCACCAAAGGAGTGGCATGGATTCTATTTGGAGCCTTATCATGGGTAAGCTATGCCGTTACCAACAAAAAACTGGTGACACAATGGCATCCACAACAAGTTAATCTAATCGTTTTTGCCTTGCCGGTAATATTATTTCTTCCAATGGCTGATTTCTCGGCTTTGACTTCTAATCACGAATGGTGGATATGGCTTTTAATGATTGCTTTAGGCATTAATACTGTTGTAGCTTATGGCACGCTTGCTGCTTCATTCAAATATGCCGAAGCGAACCGTATCAGCATTGTTATTACTCTCAATCCGATTATCACATTTATCTTTTTGGAGATAATGATGACTATGAATGTACAATGGTTCGAAATAAAACCTGTTCCAACCATGGCATTTGCAGGAGCCGCCCTTGTTTTACTTGGTGCCATACTCGCTGTTGGAATTAAAAGACGATAATTATCTGACAGCCTGCCCTCTTCTTGCAATCAAAACAATTCCATATTCCTTTTCGATGAACTGGAAATAATGGTAAAGTCGAAAATTAAAATCGATGCCATAGTCAGTATTGCTTTCGTATGGAATGTTAGTTTCATAAAAATCTCCATACCTGAATGGATTCGCGTGCCTGATATTCCATTCGGTACAATACTGAAGATTCCATTGTTTGTAATATTCATTTGAATAAAACTCTTTGGAATAAGGCTGTGATATCAGGTAGCTTTCGAATCGGGGATCAAGAACAATTAATTCGTATTCGGTACTGTCGGCAGCTAATTCAATTTCAGCCTTTGATTGGTTCTGAATGTCTTTGGTAGTTGAACAGGCCACAATTACGCCAATGACAAGAATAATAAAGAAATACTTTTTCATGACATTTTTGTTTGGTTACAAGCAATTTACAACAAAAAACATTCCAATCAATTATTTACTACTACATAAATCACTCTACCAATTTAATTACTATTGACCAAATATCACTCTTAGTCTTTTAAATTTCAAAATTGATGGGAAAGTACTATTCAAACTTAAAAGACAATAGAATTATGACCTGAACACAAAACAAAAGGCCATTTCAAAACGAAACGGCCTTTATTTATTATTTATTAAATAGCTAATTCAAGAATTAAACTACTCCCATTTAGTATTTTTCATGTCACCCGAAGTTAAAAGTTCGATGTGCATTTTAAATGCTGCGTTTAATGCAGTTGGAGTTTGCGGAGCACCTTCGGTTAATTTCAGGTATCCTCTTAAAATATCTTTATAATCAGGGTGAACACAATTTTCAATAATTGCCTCAGCACGCTGACGTGGAGACTTGCCCCTTAAATCGGCAACCCCTTGTTCTGTAATTATAACTTTAACAGAGTGCTCTGAGTGATCCTGGTGCGATACCATAGGAACAATAGCCGAAATAGCTCCACCTTTAGCAACAGAAGGACAAGTAAAAATTGACAGGAACGAGTTACGCGTAAAGTCACCCGAACCACCAATACCATTCATCATTTTTGTTCCTAATATGTGAGTAGAGTTAATGTTACCAAAAATGTCAGCCTCAATAGCCGTGTTAATGGTAATCAAACCTAACTGACGAACTAACTCAGGATTATTAGAAATTTCTTGCGGACGAAGAACCAATTTATCTTTAAAGAAATCATAATCTTCATAAATACCTTCTAGTACCGGAGGCGAAACAGTTAACGAACAACCCGAAGCAAATGTGATTTGACCCTTACGCATTAATTCAATTACTGACTCCTGAATAACCTCAGTATACATTTTAAACGGAGGAATTTCAGGGTTAGAACCCAACGAACCTAATACTGCATTTGCAATGTTTCCAACACCCGATTGAATTGGTAAAAACTCTTTTGGTATAATGCCTTTTCCGATTTGTCCGGCTAAGAAAGCAGCAACATTATCACCAATCTTTTGAGTTACCTCGTCAACAGGAGAAAAACCGCCTGTTTCATCAGGTGCATCGGTTTCAACAATACCCATAATTTTGGCAGGTGCAATTCTAAGTACTGGATCACCAATGCGCATTTCAGGTGTGTGAACCGGAATCGACTTTCTGTAAGGAGGATCTAACGGTTCATAAATATCATGAAGCCCCTTAATCTTTGCAGGGTGCTTTTTATTTAATTCAATAATAACTCTCTTAGCCAAACGAACAGCAGTGGGAGAAATACCAACACCCGAAGTTAGTACCACCTCACCATTTGGAGAAACATCAGCAGCTTCAATAACAGCCACATCAATATCACCAAAAAAGCCGTAACGCATCTCCTGAGCTAAAGCCGATAAGTGCATATCAAAGTACTCTACACCACCACTATTAATAGAGTTTCGAAGGTCTTTATTCGACTGATACGGAGTACGGAATTTTACCGCGTTAGCACGAGCTAATGAACCGTCAAGCGAGTCGCCTGTTGATGCACCCGAGATGACACCAATTTTAAATTCCCTACCTGCAGCATGTTCAGCTTCTGCTTTTGCTGCAATTGCTTTAGGTACAACCTTAGGAGACCCTGCCGGAGTAAAACCGCTGAAGGCCACATTTGCATCATGATGGATATATGATGCAGCTTCTTCTGGAGTTAATATTCTAAATGACATATTTTTTAAAAAATTTTCGCAAATATAACTGATGCCTGAAACATTCCATATTAAAATGGATACTTTATGGGTAAAAGTGTTGTATAGCAGGTAAATTTGTGGCAGTCTGTTTAAAGTTTTAGCAAAATACTAAACATTACTTTCGCAAATACCTTTAATGTTAAGTTCCGATTTGGGGCTTCAATTACGAATTGGTATTTTTGAAAACTATGAATAATATGACAGGCGAAGAGTTTGAGATGGAATGGGATAAACTGATATTGCGGCTAAGCAAGCACTTTAAAGTAACTGCCGAGTACGAGTTTATTCTTTTTATGATGGGTATTCAGGAAATGGGTATTGGTTTTAAAGAGTTTAGTAAAACCGAAAAGATGGATTTGATTAATGTGGCCCGATGTCGCATACTGGCTCGTCAGGGTTACATTAAAGAAACAGGTCTCGACCCCGACGGATGGCCTATTTTTAATGCTGACCCAAAACTAAAATCAATGATGCCATCCTATCAGAACCAACTGATTAAGAAAGGAATCATTGAATATTTTAAAAACGTAGAATTCAATAATTAAGAGTTATATATACAATCAATTCTTTTGATTCTTATCAATTAATAACAAAGTTTCAATTGAATTTAATTGTTTAATCAGACAAAAATAATTGACATATGAATAAAGTAGTAGCCTTACTAGCTGTTGCATTGCTTTTTGCTTCATGCTCTCCCCGATTAAAGCCTAACCAGGTTCTGTTTAAAACCAACAAAGGCGATATTTTAATTGAATTATATGATGAAACACCTAAACATCGGGATAATTTTAAAAAGCTTGCAAGCGAAGGATTCTATGATCAGTTATTATTTCATCGTGTCATTAAGGAATTTATGATACAGGGAGGAGATCCTGAATCCAAAGGTGCTGAAGCCGGAAAGCAGTTGGGGAACGGTGGTCCGGGTTATACTATTGATGCGGAGATCGATTTTCCGAAATTATTTCATAAAAAAGGAGCATTGGCCGCAGCTCGTATGGGTGATAACGTCAATCCAGAGAAGAAATCTTCAGGTTCGCAATTTTATATTGTACAAGGTAAAACATTTACTGATGAAGAATTTGTAAAGGTTGAAAACCGCTTGAAATCAATGCAGCGTCAGGGAATATTCTATCAGACATTAGAAGGATATAAGGATACTCTTATGAGTTTGCGTCAGGCAGGCGATCAGCAAGCCGTTATGGATATGCAAATGAAAATTAATGAACTGGTAGAAGAAAAAGTGGCAGCTGCTCCTGATGTTACAATCCCGGAAAACATTAAAGAGGTTTACCGAACTATTGGTGGTGTACCTCATTTAGATGGAAACTACACTGTTTTTGGTGAAGTAATTGAAGGTTTGGATATTGTTGATTCCATTGCTGCCGTTGAATGCGATAATAATGATCGTCCAATTGAGGATGTTGTTATTGAAAAAGTATTCACCGGGAAATAAAAAACAATAAAAAAAATGAATATCTCAGTTGGAAGAAAATACCTTGCATTATTATTAGTATACCTAATTGGTAGTTTTAGTTCGATGGCACAAGAGCCAGTATTCTATGTAACGATATCCACCAATATGGGTAATATGAAAATAAAGCTCTACAACGAAACACCAAATCACCGCGATAACTTTTTAAAGCTTGCCGGTGAACAACATTTCGATGGCACTTTGTTTTATCGGGTTGTTAAAGGGTTTGTTATTCAAGGTGGTTCTTCCGACTCCAGAAATGCAGCTCCGGGGCGAGCTATTGGTTATGGAAAAGCAATTAATATCGACTCGGAATTTAACCATGAGTGCTTTCATAAGAAAGGAGCCATCTGCGCTCCTCGCCAGCCCGAAGATGTGAATCATTTTAAGATGTCAGACATTTCTCAGTTTTACATTGTTCAGGGCCGAAAATACACCAGTGAAGAATTAGATTTAATTGAAAAAGCGACCAATAATCCGATTAAGAAAGAACTCAAAACACAATTTTATCTTCCTCATAAAGAAGAACTGGCTCGTTTAAAAGAAGAAAATCCGAAAGAATTTAATCGATTATTACGCGATATTAAAGATAAGATTGCCTTTCATTACGGCATCTCTGATAAAAAAGAATTTACTGAGGAACAACGTAGAGCTTATACCAGCATAGGAGGAACTCCTGAGTTGGATGGCGACTATACTGTTTTTGGTGAGATTGTAGAAGGTTTGGATGTACTCAATAAAATTGCAGCAATGGAAGTTGACAAAGCCAATCGTCCTTATACTGACGTTAAAATTAAAGTAACTGTAGATAAACTTTAATACTATGATCCGTATCCTGCTGATTACGATACTTTCAATGATATTTATCGGTTGTCAATCAGGTTCCGATAAATCAAAGAAAGACCAGAAAGCCCCGTTTAAAGGGTCATTTACCGATAATGCCCAGGGAATTGTCAGCCTACGTACTTTTGACCATTACACCCGCCGGCTTGATGATGGATATGGATTTTATGTTGGTCCTAACCTCGTTGTAACAAACCTTAGTTGGTTAAAAGGTGCATACAAAGTGCAAAGTTCACCACTCGATCTGGAAGACTTTTCATCGGTGCAGGGGTATCTTGCATATGATCTGAATCTTGACCTTGTGTTATTAAAGGCAACCCGTCGCAACCTTAATTACATCAAAATCAAGGAGTCAGAACAAAGTCCTGATTCAATCTACAGTTTGTTCCGTAAAAACAGTAAACTTTATGCAAACAATGGTACAATACTCAGTAAAGAAGTAAGTGACACCATTTCATTCGGACTATCTGATATCAATGCCCGCATTGGAGAGCCTGTATTTGCTGATAATCACCGGCCTGTTGGCATTGTACAATCGATAGATGAAAATACACAGATACTATTTTCCAAATGGATCGAAAAACTATTGAAAGATCATAGTAAAACAGCTCAATCGATCTATAACTTAAGAGATAAAACCAACAAGGTCTATATTTCGCACACCAAAGTTAAAGGGTTCAGAATCATCACCAACAAAGGAAATATCGAAATTGCCTTATCAGATCAAACACCTAAGTACCGTGATAATTTCATCAAGCTTGTCAGCGATCACTTTTACGATAGCTTACTGGTACATCGTGTTATCAAAGACTTTTTAATACAGACAGGGGCATCTGATACCAAATACGCAAAGAAAGATGATGTAGTTGGGTGGAAAGGACCCGGTTACACGCTTCCGATGAATGTGGTACCCGGATTATTTCATAAAAGAGGTATGATTGCAGCATCCAAACTACCGGCTGACCGAAATAAACACAATAGAAGTGATGGGTCGCAATTTTACATTGTTGCCGGTCGCATTTTCACCAACCAGGAGCTGGACGATCTGGAAAAAGAAAAAAATATTAAATACACTGCCGAACAACGACAGGTGTATACAACTATTGGCGGTGCGCCTTATTTGGATGGTGAATATACCGTTTTCGGATGGGTAACCAAAGGTATGGATGTAGTTGACAAATTAGCTGCGTCAAAAACGTATGCCATCGACAGGCCTGTTGACGAAATAAGAATCCAGACCATTGAAATATTGAAAAAATAAGTTTAACGGTATAAAAATAGTAGCAAAGACTGCCCTAAACCAATGCTTTTATTAATTTTGCAAGTCGCTATAATAAAGTAAATAAAGAAACAATGTTAGATAGGATCAATCAATTAGTTGAGGAAATTAAAAGTCTGGCTGCCAGTTCTGCAGAAGAGGCTGAAAAACTGAGGATAAAGTATTTGAGTAAGAAAGGTTTGGTTTCCCAATTATTTGATGAGTTTAAAACTATACCCAACGATCAGAAACGTGAAGTAGGTAAGGTGCTTAACATCTTAAAAACACAGACTCTCGACAAAATCAACGAATTGAAAGATTCATTTGCCGCATCAACCAATAGTTCAGTTGGTGTAGATTTAACGCTACCTGGCACATCAGCTGAACTAGGTAGTCGTCATCCACTTTCAATTGTGAAAAACGAGATTGTTGAGATTTTCGCAAGATTGGGATTCAATGTTGCTGAAGGTCCGGAAATAGAAGATGATTACCATGTGTTTACTGCACTTAATTTCCCACCAGAACATCCGGCAAGGGATATGCAGGATACTTTTTTCATTGCAACCAATCCTGATGTCTTACTTCGTACACATACCTCATCGGTTCAGGTACGTGTAATGGAAAAAACACAGCCTCCAATTCGAGCTATTTTCCCTGGTAGAGTATTTCGTAACGAAGCCATTTCGGCTCGTGCACACTGTATCTTCCACCAGGTAGAAGGTTTATATATTGACGAAAACGTTTCGTTTGCCGATTTGAAGCAAACCTTATTGTATTTTGCCAAAGAAATGTTCGGACCTGAAACAAAGATCAGACTTCGTCCGTCGTATTTCCCTTTTACTGAACCTTCAGCTGAGATGGACATCTCATGTTCGTTATGTGGTGGCAAAGGATGTAACGTTTGTAAATATACCGGATGGGTTGAAATTCTGGGTTGTGGAATGGTTGATCCTGAGGTATTGGAAGCAAGTAACATCGACAGTAAGAAATATACCGGATTTGCTTTTGGCATGGGAATCGAGCGTATTACAATGCTAAAATACCAGATCAAGGATATCAGACTGTTTTTTGAGAATGATAAAAGATTTCTTGATCAGTTCAAATCTGCTCAGATATAAAAAAGAAATAACCAACACAAAAAATCCCGCTATTGAGCGGGATTTTTTTATGACATTTATCATCTTACAGATGTTTAAAAACATATTTTGCTTATTCCACAATCCGTATTTCGGTTGTAAGCGGAATGGCTTTTTTGTATAAAGCAGATACTCCACAATATTTTTCTTCCGACAATCCAACTGCCTTTTGTAATTTATCTAATGGTAAATCTTTACCCTTAAACTGATAAATCACATGCATTTTCTCGTAGTATTTTGGATGTTCTTCAGTCATATCTCCTTCTACAATCACTTGTAGATCTTCAAATTCCACACGCATCTTCTTTAAAATACTAACCACATCCATACCAGTGCAACCAGCCAAAGCAGTTAACATAAGAGGCTTTGGTCGTGGCCCCTTATCTTCACCTCCATTTTCAGGAGCGGCATCCAAAACCAATTTATGACCAAACAATTCTGTTTCCCAGGACATGTTACCTGTCCATTTTAAATTTACCGTACTTTTCATATATCAATGCTTTTAGATATTTCCATGTATTACAAATATAATCTCTTTTTATATCTTTGTGCAGTTTTATGACATTTATCACTTTTTATAATCTTTAAGTTGTTCTTGTTATGAAAAGCATACAAAATGTGCCTTTTAACGAAGATATTGACCTTCTTTCATATGATATCTTTCACGGATTGAATGAAGAAGAGCTTGAGATGTTATCTCAATCAATGAGTTGCTCTCACCATAAACGCGGTAATATTCTTTATCACGAAGGAAGCCGGATCAATGGTACTTACATTGTGATTAAGGGAATATTGAAGATTTATAAAACCGGTTTTGATGGGAAAGAGCAAATTATTCGTTTTGCAAAAAACGGTGATTTAATAGGATTTCGCTCAATCATCAGTGATGAGTTGGCTTGTACAACTGCCAAAGTGGTAAATGAAGCTCTTTTATGTTACCTGCCGGGAGAATTACTAACCAATTTAATTAAGGTTAATTCTGAATTTGCAATGTCGTTAATGAAACTGACATGCCGCGAGTTGGGAGAATCCAATAAATTCCTTACTGATATTGCTCAGAAAACAGTAAGAGAACGATTGGCCGAAGTATTATTGCTTTTGATGGATACTTTTGATCTGGATGAAGACCATACCCTTCAAATCTCATTGACTCGTGAAGAATTGGCTAATATGGTTGGTACAGCTACCGAATCTGTCATTCGTTTACTTTCGGAGTTTAAAACCGATAAATTAATTGAACTAAACGGACGTAAAATCAAGCTTTTGAATATTCCTAAGTTGATTAAGATTGGTAATGTATACATTTAAAAATTGTTTACGATAAAAAAAATGCTGATCCAATGGGTCAGCATTTTTTTATTTTATTTCCAGATCTCAATTTTCAATGGTGGAATAGGTAAGTCCTTTCCTCCTCTAGAAATTCCAGTTTTTAATATCTCACCTTTTATATCTGAATCAGTTTTTGCTTTCAGAGCAGCTAAGATGGATGAACCAGTAGGAGTACACAATTCAACATCAATTGGCCCCATTACTCCAGGAAGTTCATTAGTGTCAAAAATGATCTTTGTTGCAGGAGCCGGCACTGGCATATGTCCATGCGAAAAGGTTATGTGTCCACCCCCCCAGCTTACAGCATTTGTTAACACAGCTTCGGTTGGAGAGTTCAACAGCTGCAAACCATAGGCAGCACCTGTAATATCAATTAAAATATCCTGAGCTTCATGCAAATAAGCATCTTCATGAGGATGATCGTGATCGTGATGATGTGAATGACTGTGATGATGATCATGTTCATGATGATGGTGAGTATGAGAATGAATATGATCTGTCAGGAAAGTATTTTCTTTATGTGCCTTGATTTCAGCTTTCACCAAAATGTCCAATGCCTTAAAACCAAAATCACGATAAAGACCCTCAATTTTCAAATCTTCGAATATATGCTCAAGCAAATGATACGCCTTATGTCCTGATAAATGACCATGATGGTGTTCCACCTGCATCGTCAAACGTTTTGCTCCATCGTCTGTTGTATTCACTTCAATGGTGGCATCTCCAATCTTATGAGCTGCCAAGAGCATTGCGTCAATCATTAATTTCTCGTCTGCTCCTGCCGAAATCAAAGCTGCAGCAAACATATCTCCAGCAACACCACCAGTAGGATCAATTACTAATTGCATAAAATATTTTTTTACTATTTATAAAACTACTACTTCTTCCTCTTCTGCGTCGAGTCCACGATTGATAAAATCATTTAATGGTTTAACCGTCTTTATGGCCTTCGCTAAAATATCTTTGCCATTCTTACCAGTCATCTCTTCATCTGATAAAGAATGAGACACGATATAGGATTTGTATTTTAAAAGATCAATGTCTTCAAAATCCTTTGGAAACCCCTTGGGAGCCATCTTCAGCTTGTCCTGATACAGCTCTGGATACATTGCTTTAAACTCTTTTGAATATATGATATCCTTAAATTCATCATTAAAATTATAAACTTCTTTACGAACCTTTTTTAATTCTTCGGCAGGTGGGCAATAGATACCTCCGGCAACAAAAGACTCTCCCGGTTCGGCATGAAAATAATAACCACCTCTCGGGCTTTTGCGTCCACCTCTAACGATATAGGCTCCCATATTTGTTTTATACGGAGTCTTATTCTTCGAAAATCGGGTATCACGATATATTCTGAAAACACAATCTTTTGGCTCAATTGGGCCAATACTATCATCAATTGAATGTATTAAAGCAATCAATTCGCTTACAGATTTTTCAAATGATGCTTTCGCTTTCTGATAAAATGGCTTATTCTCCTGAAACCAGTCTCTGGTATTGTTGCTTTTGAGCTGTGTCAAAAAATCGTATACAATTGGTTCAATCATATTAAAGGCTTTAAACGTATGAAAAGTAATCAAATCCTAAATATCAACAAAACAAAGATTGTTGTGGTTTACACTTGTTTCATTCTTTTTAGCAGTGTACATTTGACTTTAAGGAATGGAATCTAAAATAATATTGCATGCTTAAATACGCTATTATTGTTGCCGGAGGTAGTGGAAAAAGAATGGGCAGTTATATTCCCAAACAGTTTTTAGAGATTGAAGGACTTCCTGTTTTAATGCATACACTGCGTACTTTCAATCTTTTCGATCCTCAAATAAAACTGGTATTAGTATTACCGGCAACACAGGTCGATTACTGGAGAGATCTCTGTAATAAATACAGTTTCGATATTAAACACCACATTACGACAGGAGGAGAGACACGTTTTGAAAGTGTAAAGAAAGGGCTTAGTATCATTGACACTCCGTCATTAATAGGTATTCACGATGGCGTTCGGCCATTTGTTTCTCCCGACACCTTAAAGCGTTGTTATCATCATGCAGAAGTACTGGGTAATGCTGTTCCGGTATTGGATGCATTTGAGTCTGTTCGTCAGGTTGATGAAGAAAAAAGCCGGGCTCTGGATAGAAGTACCATTAAATTGGTTCAAACTCCACAGGTATTTAAGTCTGATCTTTTATTGGCTGCCTATAATCAGGAATACAGCCCCTTATTTACCGATGATGCCTCTGTAGTTGAAGCAAATGGTGACACTATTCACCTTGTAGCCGGCAATCGTGAAAACATCAAAATCACCACACCTACTGACATGGTACTTGGCGAAGCTTTTCTGAAGGCTGGTTTCAAAGACAACTCAGATGATAGTGAAGATATCAATGAATAACCCTCATGATATAAGTACTTATAATAGATAGATTAAAGTTGTAAAACAAAAATCCTATAGAATTATATTTATCCCATCTCAATGGCATAAAAATTGCATAAAATAAGTCGTAATTCTAAGTTTTGCTTTTAAGCAAGTCTCAATTATTTACTTATTACAACTCCCAAGAAATGGTTCGACTTCCCCTGGTCGAACCATTTATTTTGTAACTATTCGGTTTAATTATTTACCCAATGATGTCTTAAACTCTTCAATAATAGGCAAGGCTTTTTCTTCATCAACTTTTTGAATGTATAAATCAACAGAAGTTGATGTTCCACCTACAAAACCGGCTGCATTACCCGATTCATAATCATTTCGTATCAATGATGTTATACCATTATCTTCCAGAATATTCTTAAGGTGAGTTACAGTAAGTTCTGTATTACTAAATACATGAACCATATCGCTTGTATCATTCATAACGTATCTTTTTTAGTTGCACTTGTTTACTAAAGATAAACTAAATTGCTGAATTAGTTATACAAAAAAGAGCCATTCGAATGAACAGCTCTTACTTTTTATTGTGTTGTAACTTTACTTACTTTTTTCTATCAATTCGATAAAATCATCGAATAAAAACTCAGTATCAGTTGGTCCGCTTGATGCTTCCGGATGGAACTGAGTTGAGAAGAATGGTTTGCTTTTATGACGTATTCCCTCATTGGTTTTATCATTCACATTAACAAACAACGGTTCCCAATCGCTTGACAAACTATCATTATCAATAGCAAAACCATGGTTCTGGCTTGTTATATAACAAGTATCGGTTCCTACTTTAATAACCGGGTGGTTATGTGCTCTATGGCCATACTTTAACTTATAAGTATTGGCACCTGAAGCTATACCCAACAACTGATTTCCTAAACAGATGCCAAAAATAGGTTTTCCTATTTCCATGGCTTTTTGAATATGCTTCACTGTATCAGGACACATCTGAGGATCTCCGGGGCCATTAGAAAGCATTACACCATCATAATCCTCCTGAGTAAAGTCGTAATCCCAAGGCACTACTGTAACAGTTGTATCGCGCTTTAACAGGCAACGAAGAATATTATATTTTGCACCAGTATCGACCAAAACAACTTTGTTTTTACCATTACCAAATACTTTCTTCTCATTAACACTAACCTTAGCAACCAGATTCTCTTTATTAGGATCATTGAAATCAATGCTTTCTCCATCAATCTCAATCTTACCTAACATTGAACCCTTTTCGCGAAGAATCTTTGTAAGTGCGCGTGTATCAACATCAAAAATACCAGGAACTTCATTCTGAATTAACCACTCACGAAGACTGTTTTCAGCATTCCAGTGGCTGTATTCAAAAGAGTAGTCAGAAATAATTAATCCGGAGATATGAATTCGATCCGACTCATAAAACTTTGGTATACCATTTTCCTTCTCATCTTTTGGAACTCCATAGTTACCAATCAAAGGATAGGTTGCTACCAGTATTTGCCCTTCATAAGAGGGATCAGTTAAACTTTCAGGATACCCGGTCATTGCGGTGTTAAATACCACCTCACCGGCAACCGATTTATGATATCCAAATGATTTTCCCTCGAAGACTGTTCCGTCTTCCAACACTAATTTAATCTTTTGTAATTCTGGCATACCCATTGACAAATAAGTCGTTTGCTTTCAATAATACAGAAAAAATGCATTTACCTCTCTTTGATAAATGCATGCATATTGTTTCGTTTTTTATGCGGTACAAATGTAATAATTATTTGTTGGTTTGGCCAATATAAAATTCTCAAATGTATAAATATTACAATATTTTCGATTTGGTGCATATATATACAAAAGAAGGGCTGCTCAATCTCCCCCTTGAAACAGCCCTTCATACCCAATCAACAAAATTCTTTATCTATGGTCCATCTCGAGATATGGAATATATTCTAATACATTTTTATACGCTGGTCGAATAATTCTTTTGCTTGAACCACATACTTCTTCCAGGCGGTGAGCACACCATCCGGCAATACGAGAAACAGCAAATATCGGAGTGTAAATTTCTTTTGGAATATTCAGACAATCGTATACAAATCCACTGTAGAAGTCAACGTTTGCGCAAATCACCTTGGCATTTTCACCTTTAAATTGATAAAAAACTTCCGGTGCCAGTTTTTCAACTGATGCATATAAATTAAACTCATCCAATCGACCTTTTTCTTTCGCTAAGGCCTCTGCTTTCTCTTTCAATAAAACAGCACGAGGATCAGAATAAGTATAAATAGCATGACCAATACCATAAATCTTACCTGTATTGTCGAATGCTTTTTTATTCAGAATTTTTAAAAGATATTCAGCCACTTCCTGCTCATCAGCCCAATTGGAAACATTAGCCTTAATGTTTTCCATCATATCCATCACTTTCAGGTTAGCTCCACCATGAAGCCCCCCTTTAAGCGATCCTAGTGCAGCTGCAATAGCAGAATAGGTATCCGTTTGAGCCGAACTAACCACACGTGTTGTGAACGAAGAGTTATTACCCCCGCCATGTTCAGCATGTATTACCAGCGAAAGATCTAATAAATCTGCTTCCAGCTTGGTATAATTCTCACCTTTCAGCATGTACAGGAAATTCTCTGCTGCACTTAACTCAGGCTGTGGATGACGAATCACCAACGATTTTCGCTGATAAGAGTGACGCATTCCAAAATAAGAATAGGCAACAATTACAGGAAACTTAGCAATTAAGCTAATAGACTGCTTAATCAGGTTAGTAGGTGACAAATCTTCAGCTTCTTCGTCGGCAGTATATAAACCCAAAACAGAACGTGCCAACATATTCATGATATCACGTCCACGAAGCGAAAGAATCATATTTTTAGAGAAGAACGGAGGTAGATCACGTTCTGCCACTAGTAAATCATCAAAAGATTTTAAATCATCGGCCGTAGGCAAATGACCAGAAAGAAGCAAATAGGCGGTTTCTTCAAACCCATGACGACCTGCACTCTGAAAGCCTTTAACAAGATCTTTCAATTCAACACCTCTATAATACAATCTTCCTTCCCTCGGAGTAATTTTATTATCGACCCTGTCGTAGCCTACAACATCACCTATTGTAGTTAAGCCAACGAGTACTCCAGAAAAATCGGCATTACGCAATCCCCTTTTTACATTAAACTTATCAAAAAGTTCTTTATCAATATTGCTCGATTTTACAGCACCTTCAGCTAATTTATCATATAATGACATAGACAATGTTTTATTTTCAACGTACCAGTTTCTCAACAGCATCAGCTACTTCATTGAAACTGAATTCACTTATTACTAATTCTTTCTTACTCTTTATTTCACTGGTACAAAGGTTACCTATGGAACCTTCGTGCGTATGTTTTACTTTATAATCTGTCTCAAACTTTCCTGATTGAATATGCTCTCCAACCTGTTTGTAAGCATCTCTGAAAGGAATACCTTTTAATACCAACTTATTAACTTCTTCAACGCTAAAGGCCAGCTGGTATTTTTCTTCCTTCATCACATCCTGTTTCACTTCAATGTTTTGAATTGCAAATGTTGCAATTTCCAAACAGTTAATTAACTCGTCAAATGCAGGAAGAAACTGTTCTTTTATCAATTGTAAATCCCTGAAATAACCAGTTGGTAAGTTGGCAGTTATCATTCCAATACTTTCGGGCAATGCCTGCAATCGGTTGCATCTGGCTCTTAACAACTCGAATACATCCGGATTTTTCTTATGTGGCATAATGCTCGATCCTGTAGTTAATTCATCAGGAAGTTTAAGGAATCCAAAATTCTGACTGGTATACATACAACCATCGATTGCAAGTTTGCCAACTGTTGTTGCAATAGACGATAATGCATAGGCCACCGTTCTCTCCGTTTTTCCTCTTCCCATTTGAGCATACACTACATTGTAGTTCAGATCATCAAACCCTAACAAACGAGTTGTTAACTTACGGTTTAATGGAAACGATGATCCATATCCTGCAGCTGCTCCTAAAGGATTTTGATTGGCTGTTTTCCAGGCTGCCACCAACATGTGCAAATCATCCACCAAACTTTCGGCAAAGGCACCAAACCATAGACCGAATGATGATGGCATCGCCACCTGTAAATGTGTATATCCTGGAATTAAGACATCCTTATGCTCTTCACTTTTTGCCTGAAGCACTTCAAACAATTTGTTAATAGCAATAACTACATCGTGTATCCGATGGCGGATGTAAAGCTTCAAATCCAGCAGAACCTGATCGTTTCTCGATCTCCCACTGTGAACCTTTTTACCAACATCCCCGAGTTTACGTGTCAATAATAGTTCTACTTGCGAGTGAACATCCTCGATTCCTACTTCGATTTCAAATTGTCCTTCTTCAGCCTGAACATACAAATCCTTTAAAACTGGAATTAATTCATCCAGATCTGATTTACTTAATAGTCCAACACTCTCAAGCATAGTAATGTGTGCAATTGTTCCCATAATATCAAATGGAGCAAGTAACACATCCAGTTCACGATCGCGTCCCACCGTGAAGTCTTCTATCTTTTTATTTACCGAAATTCCTTTATCCCATAACTTCATAAGTCACATAAATTAAATGGTAGATAAAAAGTAAAGAGATCATAAATAAATCGTTTCTGTTTGTTATGAAACAAACCATATTTATTTCGATTCGTCAAATATATTTACTTTTTTCTACTAATTAAAGACAACCTTCTAATATTTATGACTTTTGTCATAATTTGTAATGCTTTTAAACTATTAAGCCATTTAATAGCTTAACATAGAGTTCAACTCCTTCCCGAATCTCACTTAAATAGATGTATTCATCAGGTGTATGAGAACGGGCAGAATCTCCCGGGCCCATTTTAAGAGTTGTAAAAGGCATAACTGCCTGATCGGATGTTGTTGGCGAACCATAATACGTTCGGCCTAATTCAATTCCTTTCTGAACCAATGGATGATCCAAAGAAATGAATGAACTATTTAACCGATAAGATCTTGCAACAACATCACAGTTCACCTCCTTTTCAATTATTGAATGCAGTTCCTTATTACTATAACATTCATTCAATCGAATATCAACCACAAACTTACAGCTGTCTGGTACCACATTATGCTGTGTTCCGCATTGAATCTGGGTCACTGTCATTTTAACTTCTCCAAGATGAGGCGATATCTTTTCAAATTGATGAGTTCTGAACCATTCAATATCGGGCAATGCTTTATACAAAGCATTATCTCCTTCATTACGTGCTGCATGACCTGTTTTACCATGCGCTTCACAATCCAATACCATCAATCCTTTTTCTGCAACTGCCATTTGCATTTGTGTTGGTTCTCCAACCACAGCCAAATCAATGTTACCTAATTCACTCAAAATAGAAGCAACTCCATTCTGTCCCGACACCTCTTCTTCTGCTGTGGCGGCGAAAACCAGGTTATAAGACTGATCTGTATTCTTAAGTGTGAGAAAAGTTGACAATAAAGCGACCAATGGACCTCCCGCATCATTAGTACCTAAACCTGTTAATTTATCATCCTCCAATGTTGCTGAAAAAGGATCATAAGTCCATTTTACAGATGGCCTAACAGTATCCAAATGAGAATTAAGCAGAATGGTTGGTTTATCAGGCTCAGGCTTTTGAGCCCAACACCAAACATTGTTACCTTGCCTGTTAACTTCACAATCCTTTGATTTCAGATACGAAGCCATCAGATCAGCAACCTTTTCCTCCTGCCTGCTTAATGATTCAATTTCAATCAGCTTTTTTAGAAGTTCTATCGCCTCTTCTGTATTTTGTTGCAGTTGGGTCATTTGATTATTAAAGTTTTAAAACGGTTCCGTGAGAGAAGCCATTTTTTAATCCGTCGGTATTGGAAATTACAATTTCTGCAACACCTCTTTTAAGAGCTGCAAAGCCATTATCGAGCTTTGGTATCATTCCATCGGAAATAATTCCTTCTTCTTTATACTGCTGATATAATTCTGTATCAAGCTTCTCAATAACAGAATCCTCATCCGAAGGATCTTTCAGTACTCCTTTCTTTTCAAAGCAGAAAGCCAGTTGAACTTTAAAATCCATTGCCAAGGATTTTGCCAGCTCTGATGCCATTGTATCAGCATTTGTATTTAACAGCTGACCTTTGCCATTGTGAGTAATTGGTGCAACAACAGGTATTACATCTGCGTTGATTAAGTCCAGTAACTGCTCAACATTCACTCCAACAACATCACCTACATAACCATAGTCAATATCTTTGACCTCACGTTTTTTAGCGCGTACAACATCCAGATCTGCACCACAAAGACCGATGGCCGATTTATTCATTGATTGTAATTGGGCTACAATATTTTTATTAACCAATCCAGCATATACCATCACCACAACCTTCAGCGTTTCAGCATCAGTAATACGTCTTCCATCCACCATTTGAGTTTTGATACCCAAGGCTTCTGAAATGGCTGTAGCAGATCTTCCTCCTCCATGCACCAGAATTTTCTTTCCTGCTATCTTCGAAAAATCATTAATAAAAGAAGTAAGTGTATCGGGATTCTCGACCACTTTACCTCCTACCTTTACTATGGTTAAGCGTTCTTGCATTTGTTTTTACTTTAAACTTTCAAGCATTCGTTTTATAACTACCTGAGCCGAAACCACCCTATTGGCCGCTTCTTCAACTACAATACTATTCTCACTATCAATAACAGCATCGGTTACAATCATATTACGACGAACAGGCAAACAGTGCATGAACTTGGCATTATTGGTTAAAGCCATCTTTTCTTCATCAACCGTCCAACTCATATCTTTCGACAGAATCTTTCCATATTCATTATAAGAAGCCCAGTTTTTAGCATATATAAAATCAGCACCTTCAAAAGCTTTTTTCTGATCGTACTCAATGGTTACTCCATTGCTGAATTCAGGTGCCAACTCATAACCTTCGGGATGCGTCACAACCAATTCCACATCTGCTTCTTTCATCCACTCTACAAATGAGTTAGGTACTGCCTGTGGCAATGCACGGGGATGTGGTGCCCATGTAAGAACCACCTTTGGCTTAGCCTTTGTTTTATGTTCTTCTATTGTAAATAAATCAGCAAAAGCCTGTAAAGGATGACGCGTTGCACTTTCCATGCTTATAACCGGAACACCAGAAAATTCAATAAACTGATTCAGGATACGCTCCTCATAATCGGCATTTTTGTCTTCAAATGAAGCAAACGATCGAACAGCAATGATATCACAATAACGTCCGATTACAGGAACAGCTTCACGCAAATGTTCCGGCTTATCTCCGTCCATCACCACACCGAATTCCGTTTCCAGTTTCCAGCCATCATTATTTACGTCTAACACTATCACGTTCATACCAAGATTCATAGCTGCCTTCTGCGTACTTAAACGGGTGCGCAGGCTTGAATTGAAAAAAATCATCACAATGGTTTTATTCTTACCTAAAGTATCCCATGCATAAGGATTTTTTTTCACTTCAGCCGCTTCTTTCAAAGCCTGGCTTAAATCTCCAATATCATCAACAGTTAAATAACGTCTCATCCCTGTGTGTTTTATTTAATTTGTAAGTTTTGAGTAGTATTCAGTTGTTATCAAAAAACAAACTCTTTCTACATTAAACTTTATCATTTATAGTTTAATTAATCTCTTATGTGTCCTTCTCCTCTAACAATCCATTTATAGCTGGTTAGCTCTTTCAAAGCCATCGGACCGCGAGCATGTAGTTTTTGGGTACTAATTCCAATCTCGGCACCTAAGCCAAATTGAGCACCATCAGTAAATGCCGTACTGGCATTGACATAAACAACAGCTGCATCCACCTCATTCAGGTAACGCTGAATTCTGTCGTCATCCTGTGAAATTATTGCCTCGCTGTGTTTGGAACTGTATTGATAGACATGATCCAAAGCTTCATCAAAGGTTCCTACCGTTTTAATTGACATTTTGTACGAGAGGAATTCAGTGCCAAAATCCTTTTCTGTAGCTTTTTTTAATAAAGCAGCTGGATATAATCCATCCAGTTTTTTATGGGATGCATCGTCTGCAAAAATCTCTACTTGCTCTTTTGCCATCGGATGTACCAATACAGGCAAATCATTTAACCTGCTTTTATGAAGAATCAAACAATCCAAGGCATTACAAACACTCACCCTTCGTGTTTTTGCATTAAAAATGACCTGTTGCCCCACATTTAGGTCCGCTGACTCATCGAAATAAGTATGTACTATGCCTGCACCTGTTTCAATCACAGGAATCTTAGCATTCTCACGAACATAATTAATTAATCCCTGTGAGCCACGAGGTATCAGTACATCAACAAAACCATCTGCTTTCAACAACTCTTCGGTTGCCTTTCTATCGGCCGGCAATAGCTGTAATATATCCGGATTAACGCCATGATCGCGCAACACGTTATGAATAACCTTAACCAGCTCGAGGTTACTATATTCGGCATCACTACCTCCTTTAAGCACACAGGCATTACCCGATCTCAAACAAAGTGCAAAAACATCAACAGTAACATTAGGCCTTGATTCATAGATAATTCCAACAACACCCAATGCAACACGTTTCTTCTCTAATTTCAAACCATTGGGCAATACTTTTTCTTCCAGCACTTCACCTACCGGAACAGGCAATTCAGCCACACTTTCCAGATCAGAGGCAATACTCTCGAGTCTTTCAGATGTAAGTTTCAAACGATCATATCTGGGATCAGCAGGATCCATCCTGTCTAAATCAGCTTTATTAGCTTCCAAAATTCTGGTCTCATCAACCAATAATGCTTTACTCAAAGACCTTAAAATAGCCTCTGACTGCTTCTCTCCTAATGTTGCCAGGCTACGGGCGGCGTTTTTTACTTTTTGAAAATAACTTTCGTACATAGCTTAAGACTTTTGGGGCTCGTTAATTAGTTCAGGATACAAATACAAATAATCGTAATGCACCAGAGGTTTATATCTTGAATCGCTTAAATGCTCTTCTGCTTTTTTATGATCATAGGCAGCTTTACCAATTCCGATGATCTGATTTTCTTCGTTCTTAATCCGAATCAAATCACCTTTTTTAAAGCTTCCATTAAAAGAAACTACTCCAGCCAGCAATAAACTTACTGCTTTAGGCGAATACAGTGCGTCACAAGCACCTTTATTAATCTTTACTTCAGCCTGAGCAAAACCTTCAGAATAAGCCATCCATTGCTTAATTGCCGTTTTTGGTTCAGATGCTTCGAAATGCGTATGCTCAAGTGTTTCATTGCTTTGTAACAAATCCAGCAAAACATTATCTCTGGTTCCGTTTGCAATATGAACATCAATCCCTGACAAAGCAGTTTTCTTGGCAATATTGCATTTCGTCAACATACCACCTCTGCCAAAATCAGATTTTGTTGTTGAGATATATTTACTCAGATCCTCGTCGTTACTTGATATCTTTTGAATCACAACCGATCCTGGCTCATCAGGATGACCATTGTAAATACCGTTAATATTAGATAGTATAACCAAGCCTTTACATCCCATCATAGATGCCATCATCCCACTCAATTCATCATTATCGGTAAACATCAAAGCTGTTACAGAAACGGCATCATTTTCGTTAACGATTGGCAAAATATTGTTTTCCCAGAGTGCCGAAACACAATTCTTCATGTTCAGATAATGCTCACGGGTTCTGAAATCCTGCTTTGTCACCAATACCTGGGCAACCTGAATGTTATGCTTCGCAAATAATTCGGAGTAAAGATTTGTGAGTTTAACCTGTCCAACCGAAGACAACACCTGCCTTTGTGAGACACGATCCAGTTTTTTATCCATCTTAATCAATCCTCTGGCTGAAGCCACCGCACCCGATGAAACCAAAACGATTTTTTTACCGGATTGATGCAATGCAGCAATCTGATCCACCAAATGACTGACTCTATCCTGATTAAGGCCGCCAGAACTATTAGCTAATACGTTGGATCCTATTTTAATGGTTAATTTCGAGTACATTACTTCTTGCTATTCTCAATCTTATTAAACGATGTCAACAAACCTTTTATCAATGAAGAGCTGAAACCCTGATGTTCCATCTCGTTCAATCCGGAAATTGTTACACCACGCGGGGTTGTAACTTTGTCAATCTCGTCTTCGGGGTGATTCCCTTTTTGAATAAGCAAGTCTGCAGCACCTTTTACTGTTTGGGCTGCTATCTGCAGTGCCAGTTTTGAGCCGAACCCAATTTCTATACCGCCCTGGGTAGCAGCACGGATAAAACGCATAGCAAAGGCGATACCACAAGCTGCCAATACTGTTGATGCTGCCATTAATTCTTCAGGAACAATCAGTGCCTGCCCCATTTGTTCAAACAAAGCTATGACTGTTTCTTCCTGCTTTTGGGTAGCATTGTGCGACGATACACAGGTCATTGATTCACCTATCTCAATGGCAGTATTGGGCATTGCTCTGAAAATAGGCAACGACATTCCACAATATTTCTCAATTTGTTCTGAAGATACGCCTGTTGCCAGAGAAATAACGATGGTCTCTTTTGTTAAAGCCGGAGTGATCTCATCAATCACCTCCTCTATCTGATAAGGTTTAACAGCCAGAAATACAACATCAGCATCTTTTGTAGCCAACAAATTATTATCTGTAACAACTACGCCTTGATCAGCAAAGTTGCTTAACAACTTAATACGTCTTCGTGTAATGGTTAACTGAGATGGTTTTACTAATCCTTTATCAATAATACCAGCAGCGATTGCTGAGCCCAGGTTGCCTCCTCCGATAATGGTTAATTTAGCTACTTCCATGTTGCGATAATTTGAGAAATCTTAGTGTTGATTTATAATTGAAAACCTTTTTAGAGATTATAAATTTACACAAAACTCCCAAATAATCGATAATCAGATCTATCAGGGCGACTATTATTAGGTCAACTAATGCTTCTCGCCTTTAACTTCTTCAATATCTACTTTGATATGAGACCAGTTTTCACCTGATTTTATCCGATATAACTGCATCTCACTAATTCCAAATTGTTTGGCAATTAACTTCAGGCGGGTTTTTCGATTCGGATCAAAGATTTTCTTTTTCAATCGTATCACCTGAGTTGCAGTTAACTTATGACCTTGCTGAGTTTTCCGTGTTTTTTGTTTTTCTCTGGCTTTAAGAACCAATGGGTTTTGTTGTTGATGTTCAAACATCTCCTTTTTGGAAGCCCATTTCAGGTTATCAATGTAATTATTTGATTTATTGTAATCTTTATGTATTACAAAGGTCTGATCATCTGAATCTTTTGGAATAAACAATTCGGCTACCAGCTTATGCACATAAAACGTTTTTGATTTACCATAAGGCCTTAAGGGTAATGTTGGATAACCTCTCAACATTCCACCTCTTATAACATCGGCATCCTCAGGTTTATCAATATAACTTATTATTCTTCCATAATTTGAAATTGAGTAACGCTTCATTAAAGCGCCTTCTCCGAATTTCAATTCCTTCCATTCTTCGTTCCAGTATGATCTAACCATCTAAATTAATATAAGTTAACCACTTTCAATAGCATCACCCAGGCTATTCATAAAATAGTCTACGTGACTCCTCTTGAGTGTTAGAGGAGGTAATAACCTCATTGTATTTGTGCCGGAAACGCCAGTAAAAATATGATTTTTTCTTAATAATCCACTCCTTAATTTACTTACCTCGGAAGTAAGTTCAACACCTATCATCAACCCAACACCTCTAACTTCCTTAAATTTATTGGTTTTGATAAGTTCATTTTTTAATAAATTTCCTTGCTCAAAACTATTTTCAACCAGTTTTTCTTCCTTAATAACTTCCAAAACAGCAAGGGAAGCTGCACAAGCCAGGTGATTCCCTCCAAAAGTTGTTCCGAGAAGTCCATAGCTTGGCTCAATATCCGGGGAAATTAATACCCCACCAACAGGAAATCCATTACCCATACCTTTAGCCATGGTTACCATATCTGGCTTTAAGCTGGTATATTGAAAGGCAAAAAACTTTCCACTTCTGCCATACCCCGATTGTATCTCATCGAGAATAAGCATTGTTCCATGTTTTTTACATAACTTTTCCAATCCTTCCATAAAACCAGCATCCGGTATAACAATACCACCAATACCCTGAATACCTTCTATTATTACCGCTGCAACATCATTTTTTGAAAGAGATTTTTCAACTGCTTCCAAATCATTCAATGGTAAAATTTCCTTCTGATGATCAGCATTAAATGGAGCAACAATCTTTGGATTATCAGTAATGGCAACAGCTCCTGAAGTACGACCATGAAAACCTTTTTTGAAAGAAATGATCTTACTTCGTCCTGTTTTAAAAGAGGCAAGTTTTAAGGCATTTTCATTTGCCTCAGCACCCGAATTACACAAAAACAATTGATAATCGGGCATACCCGAAGCTTCGCCCAATTTTTCTGCCAGTTCGTTTTGCAAAGGATTCTGAACAGAATTACTGTAAAAGCCAATCTTATTAACCTGATCTGTTATGCGTTCTATATAATGAGGGTGACTATGTCCAATGGAAATAACAGCATGACCACCGTATAAATCAAGATATTTATTCCCCTGATCATCCCACACATAGCAGTCTAATCCTTTAACAGGAGTAATATCAAACAACGGATAAACGTCGAAAAGTTTCATAGTACTGTGTTTTATAATGAATTAACAGTATTATTAAATCGTAAAAAGTTGGAAAAGGAATGGATGTTGTACCACAGACTCGTTAGTCTGCAGTACAGGCAAGTATGGAGTCGTACTCTATACAAAGAAGAATGAACACCTAAAAATTTAAACCAAATAAACCTGCCTAAAATGCGACGGGTTTGAGGAGTAGCCCCATTACTTCATCCAAACCAAAAAGAATATTCATATTTTGTACCGCCTGACCGGAAGCCCCTTTGAGCAAGTTGTCGATCACGCTTACTATATGTATTTTATTATTGTGTTTTTTAACTTGCACCACTGCCTTATTAGTATTTACTACCATTTTCACATCCGGACTTTTATCTGTAACTATGGTAAAAGGATGCGGCTCGTAATACTTTCTGTATAGTTCCTTTGCTTCAGTTTCACTTAAGTCACAATCCAAATATACCGAAGCCAAAATACCTCTAGGAAAATTACCACGCATCGGAACAAAGTTGATTTCCTTTTCAAAACCAGACTGCAACTGAACCATGGTTTCTCCAATTTCTCCTAAATGCTGATGCGAGAATGATTTATAAACAGATGCATTGTTGTTACGCCAGCTAAAATGAGTGGTTGCACTTGGTGCCTGTCCGGCCCCTGTAGAACCTGTTATGGCATGTATGTGAATCTCATTTAGCAAACCTTTAGAAGCAAGTGGTAACAAAGCCAATTGTATGGCTGTTGCAAAACACCCCGGATTGGCAATTTTATCCGCTTTCTTAATTTGATCAAGGTTGCACTCCGGTAATCCATACACAAAACCATCGGCATCTTTATTCAATCTGAAATCGTTACTCAGATCGATAATTTTACCTTTGTATGATTCAGGCATTTCATCCACAAACGATTTTGAACGCCCATGTCCCATACACAAAAACAATACATTTGCATTATCGTAATCCACTTCGGCAACAAAGTTCATATCAATATCTCCAATCAAATCAGCATGAATGCTACAAACATCCAATCCTGCCTGACTGTTACTTTGAATAAAACTAATTTCTGCCTGTGGATGATGAACCAGTAAACGAATCAACTCACCGGCGGTATAACCGGCCCCACCAACTATGCCAACTTTAATCTTCTGCATCCTCTAAATTCAGTTCCCCTTTATTTACTGCGTTATATATTTTCATTGGAGTAGATAAGATGGTGGTAAATCCTTCAACATCTGAGGCAGACCATGCCTTATTCATTTCACCATACTCACCAAATACACTACTCATTAAATCATGTTCTGATTCAATTCCAACCACCTGAAAGTGATAAGGTTTTAGTTTGATAATAACCTTACCAGTAACATTTCGTTGAGTACTTTCAAGGAATTTCTCAATATCGCGCATGGATGGTTCCAGGTATTGCGACTCATGTAAAAACATTCCGTACCAGTTACCCAATTGTTCCTTCCAATGCATTTGCCACTTGGTAAGAACATGCTTTTCCAACACATGGTGAGCTTTGATAATTACTAAAGGCGCAGCAGCCTCAAACCCTACTCTACCCTTAATTCCGATGATAGTATCACCCACATGCATGTCTCTGCCAACTGCATATGGCGCAGCAAATCCTTCAATGGCTTTTATAGCATCAATTTTATTATCGTAAGCCTGTCCATTGATTTTACTAAGTTCACCTTTCTCAAAATCGATGGTTAAAGTTTCCTCTCCATCTTTTACCATCTGACTTGGATAAGCCGCTTCAGGTAAAGTTTGATTGGAAGTTAAAGTTTCTTTTCCTCCAATACTTGTTCCCCAAAGACCCTTATTAATGGAATATTCCATTTTGGTCCAGTCGCGATTGATTCCACGTTTTTTTAAGAAGTCAATCTCAGCTTCACGTGATAACTGCAACTCACGAATAGGTGCGATCACCTTAATTTCAGGAGCTAATACCTGAAAAGTCAGATCAAATCTAACCTGGTCGTTACCTGCACCTGTACTACCGTGAGCAATGTATTTAGCACCAATTTTTCGTGCATACTCAACAATAGCAAGAGCCTGAAAGATACGCTCTGAGCTAACAGATAAAGGATAAGTATTATTTTTTAACACATTGCCATAAATCATATAACGAATACAGCGCTGATAATAGCGATCGGTAACATCTAAAGCAATATGTTTGGTTACACCTAATTCATAGGCTTTACCCTCAATATCCTTTAATTCAGTTTCAGAAAAACCACCGGTATTGGCTAAAGCCGAATACACGTCCAGTTGCCTTTCCTCGGTCAGGTACTTTACACAAAATGATGTATCTAATCCTCCGCTATACGCTAAAACTACTTTATCCTTCATCTTTTTAATGTTAGCTTTCTTTATCACTATACAAAAAGAGCCATTGCTCTCTTAAACTTATTCAGAACGTTATCTTTGTTATTGTTATTCTTCTTCAATTGCAATGTCTCTCGCACTGATTGCCAGCGGCTTTTCATACTTTTTGACTTCTGCTTTTCTTCGTTTACAGATTTCATTTTTTCAGGATCAAAAAGCATTCCTGTGCACAAACAGTGCTTTCTCGAAGTTCTCAGCAAAATATCATAGTTCACACAGGTTTGACAACCTTTCCAGAACATCTCATCGTCCGTTAACTCAGAGAAAGTAACAGGTCTGTAACCTAAATCTGAATTAATCTTCATTACGGCAAGACCAGTCGTCAGACCAAATAATTTGGCCTGTGGATATCGGGTTCTTGAAAGTTCAAAGGCCTTACTTTTAATGGCTTTCGCAAGCCCATTACCTCTAAAACGATCAACAACAATCAAACCGGAGTTAGCAACAAACTTCTCGTGTCCCCAGGTCTCTATGTAACAAAAACCTGCGAACTGTCCCTCGTGCAAAGCTAATATTGCCTTCCCCTCTTCAATTTTCTTTTGGATATATTCAGGATTTCGCTTGG
This sequence comes from Carboxylicivirga caseinilyticus, assembly GCF_050589785.1. NCBI lineage: Bacteria > Pseudomonadati > Bacteroidota > Bacteroidia > Marinilabiliales > Marinilabiliaceae > Carboxylicivirga > Carboxylicivirga caseinilyticus. The sequence continues at coordinate 53,464 of NZ_JBNGOX010000005.1, forward strand.
CAATACCAGTGCCTCTAACCTTTGCAGCTTCTGCAATGGTCTCCAGAATTATATCCACGTATGTGGCATGTTCTTTTTGTGCGACAAAAATGTTGAACTCCATCGTCTTACTAATCTGTTCTGTTTTTCTTATATTGTTTTTTCTTTTAACCCTGGCATAAACAATGATAAAGCATTGATTACGTCCGTTTTACTTACTCCTTCACGACTAATGAGTAAAATTGTATCATCACCCGCGATAGTTCCTAATATCTCATATGGTCCGTGACTGTCAATAACAGATGCTATTCCGTTAGCAAATCCCGGACGTGTTTTAATAATTGCCATTTGACCTGAAAATTCCATCGATTCCACACCGCTTACCGGAAAATCTTCATTCGAAGGTAAGGAAGCTTCAACCTTTTGTCCAATATCAGGTATTACATATTTATATCCTGTTTCAACATCTGGCACTTTAGCTACCTTAAGGTATTTCAAATCACGCGATAGGGTGGCCTGAGTCAGTTTAAAACCTTCCTCTTCAAGCAAACTAACCAGCTCTTCCTGCGAACTAACTTTTCGCGAACTGACCAGATGCTTAATAGCCAATAATCGTTGCGCTTTAATTTTCATTCTTCTATTAATGTATATTTATTCGGTGTCGATGCAAATTTATTCATTAATTATTAATTTCAAAGCTGTTTTTTATAAAATTTATGTATTTTTGCATGACAATTTTATTTGAAAACAATAAACAGGTGGTCAAGTGACTATAACACTACTGAATACAAGCACTCTATCGATATTTTCTTACACATCATATCTATTCATTTTATTTTTTTTATTCATTATCAATCAAAAATTAACCTCAAATTTTAAGCTTGAGGCTTTTTTTTGCATAAAAAATGAATTTTTTCCAACAAAAAGTAAAAACAGATATACACAACTGTAAGAAGAGAGGGAGTAATAAAAATTGAATTATAAGTAGCTAGCAAACAATAAACTGCATTGTAAAATGAAGAAGAACGTCAAGAAGGTCGTTGTACTGGGCTCAGGAGCGCTAAAAATCGGAGAAGCAGGTGAATTTGATTATTCAGGATCTCAAGCTTTAAAAGCCCTGAAAGAAGAAGGTATTGAAACGGTATTGATCAACCCCAACATTGCAACCGTACAAACTTCAGAAGGTATCGCTGATAAAATTTACTATCTGCCTGTTACACCGTACTTCGTTGAAGAAGTGATGAAGAAAGAAAAGCCTGAAGGTATTCTTTTGGCTTTTGGAGGACAAACTGCTTTAAATTGCGGTACTAAATTGTATGAAGCAGGTACACTTGCCAAATACAATGTGGAAGTTTTAGGAACACCTGTTCAATCGATTATCGACACAGAAGACCGTGAGATCTTCGCCAATAAATTGAAAGAAATCGATGTTAAGACCCCAATAAGTATTGCGGTTACCAATATTGAAGATGCAGTGAAGGCATCCGATGTTATCGGATTCCCTATTATTGTGAGAGCTGCCTATACCTTAGGAGGTATGGGTTCCGGTTTTTGTTCGAACAAAGAAGAACTGATTGCCCGTGCTGAGAATGCTTTCTCTTATTCAAACCAGATTTTGGTAGAGGAATCATTAAAAGGCTGGAAAGAGGTTGAGTACGAAGTAGTGCGCGATGCATACAACAACTGTATTACGGTTTGTAACATGGAAAACTTTGACCCGCTGGGAATTCATACTGGTGAAAGTATCGTTGTTGCTCCATCACAAACCTTATCCAATGCTGAATATCACAAACTTCGTGAGTTAGCAATTAAGATCATTCGTCACATTGGAATTGTTGGAGAATGTAACGTACAGTATGCGTTGGATCCTTATTCAGAAGACTATCGTGTTATTGAGGTGAATGCCCGTCTTTCTCGCTCAAGTGCTTTAGCCTCTAAAGCAACTGGTTATCCATTAGCCTTTATAGCTGCTAAGTTAGGTTTGGGATATAGCCTTCACGAATTGAAGAACTCAGTAACCAAAACAACTACAGCATTCTTCGAACCTGCACTTGACTACATTGTTTGTAAAATACCTCGTTGGGATTTAGGTAAATTTACAGGTGTATCGAAACAGATTGGTTCGAGCATGAAGAGTGTGGGTGAGATCATGGCCATCGGTCGAAACTTTGAAGAAGCTATTCAAAAAGGTCTTCGAATGGTTGGTCAGGGCATGCACGGATTTGTGGCCAATCAACCACTTAAAAACAAAGATATTAAAGAAGAGTTAGCTGAGCCAACCGATCAAAGGGTATTTGCTATCTCTGAAGCGCTTCAGGAAGGTATGTCTGTCGATGAGATTCATAACCTGACCCGCATCGACAAATGGTTTCTTGAGAAACTTAAGAATATCACAGACCACAAAGAACTTCTTGAAAAATACAATACACTGGAAGATCTTCCAACAGAAGAACTTTTAAATGCCAAGAAAATGGGATTCTCTGATTTCCAGGTTTCTCGTTTGGTTCTAAAAACCGATGGTATAGAAATGGAAAAAGGTCTGCTTTCCGTTCGTGAATATCGTAAGGCAAATGGCATTTTACCTGTTGTGAAACAAATTGATACAATGGCAGGTGAGTTTCCTGCTCAAATCAATTACTTATATCTGACCTATAGTGGAACTGAACATGATATTGATTACGAAAGGGATGGAAAATCCGTAATCGTTCTTGGTTCAGGAGCCTATCGTATTGGATCATCAGTTGAGTTCGACTGGTGTAGCGTTAACTCTCTTAACACAATTAACGCTCAGGGTTACCGATCGATCATGATCAACTACAACCCTGAAACAGTGAGTACCGACTACGATATGTGTAGCCGACTATACTTTGATGAATTGACTCAGGAAAGAGTGATGGACATCATTGACCTTGAAATACCCAAAGGAGTGATTGTATCGGTTGGTGGACAGATTCCGAATAACCTGGCAATGAAATTACATCGTCAGAATGTGCCAATTTTAGGAACCTCTCCAACTGACATTGACCGCGCTGAAAACCGGCAGAAATTCTCAAGCCTGTTGGATGACCTAGGTGTTGACCAGCCACGTTGGAGTGAATTGACTTCCATCGACGATATTTTCAAATTTGTTGATGAAGTAGGCTTCCCTGTTTTGGTTCGTCCTTCTTATGTACTTTCAGGTGCTGCGATGAATGTGGTTTCGAACAAAGACGAATTGGAACACTTCCTAACACTGGCAGCCAATGTATCCAAAGAATTCCCGGTAGTTGTTTCAGAATTTATTGAAGAAGCCAAGGAGATTGAAATCGACGCTGTAGCTAACAACGGTGAGGTAATTGCATATGCAATCAGTGAACACATCGAATTTGCCGGTGTACACTCTGGTGATGCAACTATTGTATTCCCTCCTCAGAAGCTATATGTTGAGACCATTCGTAGAATCAAGAAGATAGCCCGCGAGATTGCTAAAGGCTTGAATATTACAGGTCCATTCAACATGCAGTTGCTGGCAAAAGACAACGATATTAAAGTAATTGAGTGTAACTTACGTGCTTCACGAAGCTTCCCGTTTGTTTCTAAAGTATTAAAGGTGAATCTTATCGATATGGCAACCAGAGCTATGCTTGGTCTACCTGTTGAAAAGCTTACCAAAAGTTCTTTCGAACTGGATTACGTGGGTATCAAAGCTCCTCAGTTCTCTTTTGCACGTTTACAAAAAGCCGACCCTGTATTAGGTGTTGATATGTCATCAACCGGTGAGGTAGGTTGTATTGGTGAAAATTATTATGATGCTGTTCTGCAATCAATGCTATCAGTAGGATATCGTGTACCTGAAAAGAATGTGTTGATTTCTTCCGGTCCTGCGCGTTCAAAACTGGAATTATTGAAGAGTGCAGCATTATTAAAAGAACGTGGTTATAATCTTTTTGCAACAGGCGGAACTCATAAGTTCTTTGCTGAGAATGGAATTGAAACAACATTGGTATACTGGCCAAACCAGGATCAGAAACCAAACGTAATCGATCTCATTCGCGAAAAGAAGATTGATTTGGTAATTAATATTCCTAAAAACTTATCTAAAGATGAGTTGAAAAATGGATACCAAATACGTCGTGATGCTATCGACTTTAACATTCCATTGATTACTAATGCACGATTAGCAAGTGCTTTCATCTATTCGTTCTGTAAATTAGGACAAGAGCACATTAGCATTAAGCATTGGGATGAATATAAATAGAGTATTTATTATCACCATAAGAAAGGGACTGAATTGATCAGTCCCTTTTATTTTTTTCAAAACAAAAAACTGGCATCACATTTGATTCAATTATTCTGGAAAGAAATATTCATAGATCCAGGGAAGGATGAAATCAACCAGTAATAAAAATAATCCCCAAAAAAGAAAATTGAAGTGGACCATAGCAAGACCTGATCTTGCATTAATTGCCCGAATACTTTTGCTGGTGGGAATCCTATTTTTACTTTTTATCTAACAAATAGACTATTGCATCATAATTCGATTTCCAATAACATAAACGAACGGGCTTTTACATTGATGGATGCCCCTGTTATATCAACCTTATTGCCTGTTATCACATTAACTCCGGTAGTTGCACCACCAATCACCTCATCTTTATAATTGGTAAGATCTACTTTTTTATCCTCTGCATTTTTATTCATAATAAGCATTACAGCTTTTTCATCAGAATATCTAAAAACCGCATAAATACCAGATCCGGAAGCAGGTGCAAAATGCTTTAAACAACCTTTATGCACTTCATTACTACCTTTACGCCAGTTCAAAAGAGTTTTAACAAAATCCTGAGCATCTTTAGCATCAGCTGTTAATCCTTTACCGGTAAAAGCATTCACCTTATCACCAGCCCAACCTCCAGGAAAATCGGAACGTATCTCACCATGAGAATCCGAGTTTGGGTTGGTCATTAAAATTTCGGTCCCGTAATAAATTTGAGGAATACCCCGTGTAACAGCTATGTATGCCATTCCCATTTTAAACAAATCAAAATCTTCATTGATTTGAGTGTAGAAACGACTCATATCATGATTATCAGGAAATGTTACCAATTGGGTAGGATCGGCATACAGAAAATCATTCGCCAACATACCATACAAACGAATTAGACCCTGCCCCCAGTTTCTGTCATCCTCATTCAAAGCTTTGACCAAAGCTTCCTGTAATGGAAAATCAAAAACTCCGGGTAAGAAAGAAGTATAACCATCAGCATTGTGTTTTCCTTTCTGCCAATAAGAAACAATGGCAGGATTAACCGACCATTCTTCACCCACCATATTAAAATGTGGATATTCGGTCATCACTCTTTTGGTCCATTCAGCCATAAAATCTTTATCCGGATAAGGATAGGTATCCATTCTGATACCGTCCAGATCAGCATATTCGATCCACCAGATAGTATTATAAATAAGATAATCGGCCATTAAAGGATTACTCTGATTTAAATCGGGCATAGATTCCACAAACCAACCATCGGCATGCATCTTTTTATCGTAATCCGAAGCATAAGGATCAACATTAGTTTCACGCAGGTGAGTAGTTGGTTTCCAACCATCCTGAAAATGCAACCAGTCAGATGTTGGTAAATCCTTCATCCACCAATGCTCCGAACCACAATGATTCAGAATCATATCAATAATTACCTTGATTCCTTTTTTCTTAGCTTCCTTAACCAACCTCAGATAATCATCATTGGTTCCATATCGGGCATCAGTGTTATAAAAATCGGTAATGGCGTAACCATGATAAGATGTTCTGGTCATGTTATTTTCCATGACAGGATTTAGCCATAACGCAGTAAAACCCATCTCATCTATATAATCCAGATGAGAGATAATTCCTTCCAGATCACCACCATGACGACCATTCAAATCATTTCGGTTTGATTTTTCTGTCATCCCTTCCACATTATCGTTGTCGGGATTACCGTTAACAAAACGATCGGGGGTAATCAGATAAATCACATCCGAAGTATTGTATCCTTCGCGAAGCGCCGATCCTTCTTGTCTCTGCTTCAACTCATATTTATAAGTTAAAACGTTCTTTCCCTTACGGGTAAAGTTGATATCAAATGAACCGGGTTTAGTATGTTTATCAATATTCAAATAAAGAAATTGATAATTAGGTGATTCAACCAAAACAGAACGTTCTAATTGCACGCCTTCATAATTTATTTCGGCACGAAGTTCAGAGATATTCTCTCCATAAACCATAACCTGAAGTTCGGTATTTTTCATTCCTGCCCACCAAAAGGCAGGTTCTATCCGTTCTATTTTATTTTTTGCAACGATGTTAAATCCAAGAAATAACATCATTAAAAGAAGTAAAGGTGATTTTTGCATAATTGAATATTTAGTTAAGTTATTTACTAACAATCTCACACAGCACAACCTTCCAACAAAATTTTAATTTCGCTGACTTTTACTGCAATGTCAAATAAACTGCCTGAAACAGGCATCTGCAATTAATAAGGACAAAAAACAGAATCCGAATTATAAACAACAGGCTTAGTCAGAATGGTCATCCATACCTATCAAGCAGGTTTTCGTCCTGAAAAGGATGGACGTAAGACATTAAGTTTGTAATTTGCTAACCAAATAAACTGGCACATGCAAATAGTAAAAACTAATAAAGGGTTGATGGCCCGTATTTTAAACAACCGGGTTGTTCAACATCTGACTTACTGGGTAGTTTTTACTATCTTTTTTGCTTTTGCATGGGGAACATATGATAACAACTTTACCAAAACCATCTTGGTTGAATTAATCAATCTTCCTGCTAAAATTCTTTTGGTTTATACTGTATTGTACTTTCTGTTTCCTCGATATTTATATAAGGGAAAGATTTGGAAATTTATTATTTCGTTCCTTATAATCGTTTTTATTGCTTCGTTTATTCAGCGTATTACCGACTATTTCATCATTGTAGAGAATTTCTTCCCGATGTGGGAGAATGTGAGCATCCTCAGTATCTCACAATTGGTAAGAGCGGCAGTTAATTTTGGTGCTGTACTGGCAATTCCTATGACGGTGAAACTAATGGAATATCTTGCAAAAGTAAAGCAGAATGAGCAGTCACTTATCAACGATAAACTGGAAGCTGAACTTATATTTCTGAAGAACCAGGTTCATCCACATTTCCTTTTTAATACTTTAAACAGTCTTTACTCATTAATTCTGAAAAAATCAGATCAGTCGCTCGAAGTAGTTTTAAAACTATCCGGATTGTTACGTTATATGTTATACGAAACCAATGCTCCGGAAGTGAGTCTGGAAAAGGAACTGGAGAGCATTAAAAATTACCTGGAACTGGAGCAGATCAGATATGGAAAGAGGGTAGAACTAAGTTTTAATGCCTGGGGTGATTTCAATTCACATCGGATTGCTCCTATGTTATTACTTCCTTTTATTGAGAACAGTTTTAAACACAGCACCAAAGGCTTCTCGGGCATTGCGATGATTGCCATTGAGATAGGCGCAAAAGAGGATGAACTGATCCTGAAGGTTGAAAACAGCAAACCATCTGGCAATGAAAAAAGTTCGCTAGCCAGTGGTATTGGACTGCAAAATGTAAAGCGACGTTTGGATATTCTTTACCCCAATCAGCATCAGCTGAAGATAGAAGACGAAAAAGAATCGTTTTTGGTAATTCTGAAAATAAAACTGAAAAATTAAGCAGATGGATAAAATCAAGTGTTTAATTGTGGACGATGAGGAACTGGCTATTGATGTACTAAAAGAATACGTGAGCCGGATAGATTACCTTGAACTGACAGGATCGTGTCGAAATGCATTGGAGGCAATGACTTTTCTGAATGAGAATAAGGTTGATCTTATCTTTCTGGATATACAAATGCCAGGACTTACGGGTCTGCAATTGTTAAAGAACATAACCAACAGACCGGAGGTAATCATGACAACCGCCTATTCTGAATATGCATTAGAAGGCTTCGAGCTACAGGTTTTAGATTATCTGATAAAACCCATCCCTTTTGATCGCTTTATAAAAGCTATTAATCGCTTTCTTAAACTTCGCCAGCCCAATATGACTTTGACCGAAAAATCCCAGACTGACTCATATAACGATACATTTATCTTTGTAAAGTCTGACAAGATGATGATCAAAGTTTTGTTGCGTGAAATTACTTATGTAGAAAGTCTGAGAAACTATGTTGCCATTCACCTAACCAATGGCAAAATGGTTAAAACCATGAATACAATCAGTAATATAGAAGATAAACTGCCCGAGACACATTTCTTAAGGGTGCATCGATCTTTTATTATTGCCATTGATAAAATAGATAGTTTCATGTCGGGGAGCTTCAAAATAAACTCCGAAATAATCCCCATTGGCCGGCAGTATAAAGAATTGGTTAAACGTATCTTAGATCAAAACAGTATTGATTAAATCCGTTCCTGACTAAAGTAGTTTATCCTCTTTATAAGAATAAAGAATTGAAGAGACATCTATTCATATAACATAGATGCCTCAAACCAAATAGTTTAGCAATTGATTAAATATCTTTAATATCCTTTTTAAAGCGATCAGTCAATTCATGAATAAACCGATCAATCACCTTTTGCTCGTCAGGATTGATGCCATTACTTGAATGAGCAACCTCCTCCATCACATCAACCAGCATCTGATATTCAGGATCCGGACCATTCTCCTGGCAGATATTTAACACTTTCTGGTACAACTCTTCCACATCTGTCTGATGCAGGCGCTCGTAATCAAAAGACCATTCAATGTCCTTTCCTGAAGGGTGCTTTTTTAAGGCACTGTGTAACACCTCAAGTTCTTCGGGTTGAATAATACCATCAGCCATTGCCACAACATACAACATTTCGCCAAAAGCATCATAAAGGCGGGTTTTTACACTCATATTATTTGTTTATTAGTTTTTAAATATTGCAACTCCTTTTTCACCAAACGAATTAGCCCATCCACGGAACATGCCGGTAGAGTTCATCTCTAACACAAAATTACCGTTTTTATCAACAGCAATTACACCTCCATTTCCTGCTTCACTATTTAGTTTTCCATTTACTACTGTATGGGCAGCTTCAGAAAGACTCATACCTTTATATTCCATCAAGGCTGATATATCATGAGCAACTGTATAACGAATAAAGTACTCACCATGACCGGTTGCCGAAACAGCACAAGTTTTGTTATTGGCATAAGTTCCGGCACCGATGATCGGCACATCTCCCACTCGTCCATACCTTTTATTATTCATTCCGCCAGTTGATGTTGCTGCAGCCAGATTACCCTTTTTATCCATCACCACACAGCCAACAGTACCATTCTTTCCTGATTTCTGTAAAGCCTTTTGCAGGCTTTGCCATCTTTTCTCAGTATAAAAGTAACTACTATCAACCATCTCTATTCCGTTTTCAGCAGCAAACTTTGAAGCTCCTTTGCCAACCATCATCACATGAGGCGATTTATCCATAACCATTCTGGCAGCACTGACCGGATTTTTTATATCGCCAACACCCGCAATGGTTCCGGCATTCAAATCAATACCATCCATAATAGCTGCATCCAGTTCGTTACGTCCATCGTTTGTATATACAGCACCTTTACCTGCGTTAAACAGTGGATTGTCTTCCAGAACATTCACTACTTTCTCTACCACATCAACAGCTGAAGCTCCATTTTCAAGCATGCTAATACCCAACTCCAGTGCCACAGACAATCCTGCTTCATATTTTCTTGTTGTTTCTTCATCAAACAAATTCTTATCCAGATTTCCGGCTCCACCATGAATGGCGATCGTCCATTGAGGTTTCTGAGATTGAGTTTGGCACGAAACCATCAAAATAAGAATAAAAAGAAATACAGATAACTTTGACATATAATAAGAATTGTGTTTTTAAGCTTATCTCAAAAGTAGTAAATTACACCTGTATTGAAAGTAATATTGAAACCTGATTATTCCTTTCAAAACGAATATTAACCCATTCATTCAAAAATAATCCATAAAAATCAACCAACACAATTATTTTTACCACATAAACAAATAACCATGAGTATTATCCAGTTTCTTAATCTTATATTGATTGTTTTAGCTGCCTCATTTGGGTTAAGCTATTTCTGGAGTTTTTACACCCATAAGTTGTTTAAACCCTTTATCTGGTTAGATCATCAGAAGAAAGATTTACTCAGTAAGATTATGCTTAAAGAAGAAAAGGCTGATAAAGATAAAATACGTTTCTATAGTCATTGGCTACAGTTGAAACGTATCAAAGACAAGAATATTAAAGGTGATCTTGCAGAACTTGGAGTTTATAAGGGTGAAACAGCCAAACTGATTCATCATATGTTACCTGACCGCAAACTATATTTATTTGATAGTTTTAGTGGTCTTCCTAAGCAAGTCATTCGTGAAGATTGCGATGGAACTGTTCGCCCCCAAACGGTTAAGTTTGACAATACCACACCTACCGAAGTCATTAAACACATTGGAGGCAACGAAAACATTGAAATAAGAGAAGGCGTATTTCCTGAAACTACAAGTGGTTTGGAAAACAAACAATTTGCTTTTGTACATATTGATGCCGATTTATACCAATCGACTATTGATGCACTTACCTTTTTCTACCCACGTTTAATTCCTGAGGGATGTATTATTATTCATGATTATAACCACAACTGGGAAGGCGTAAAAAAAGCTGTTGATGAATTTGAAGCAACCATCCCTGAGTGTTTTATGCCAATTGCCGACATGTATGGTTCAACCGTACTAATCAAAAACAAATAAGACCACCCTATGACCAAACCAATTCTGTTTATATTACTTCTTGTTTTTCCAATTCTTTCAATAGCTCAAGAAAAAGACAGCTGCGTAACACGGCCCAAAATAGGATTGGTCCTTAGTGGTGGTGGAGCTAAAGGGCTGGCGCATATCGGTGTGATAAAAGTATTGGAAGAAGCAGGAATAAGACCCGATTACATTGCCGGAACCAGTATGGGTAGCATAATAGGAGGTTTGTATGCCAGTGGATACACTCCTGACGAAATGGATTCAATTGTTAGAAATATAGATTGGTCGGTTGTTTTGAGCGATATGGTTCCGCTAACGGATGTGGTACCCATAGAAAAAAACGACTACAATCGATTCCAGCTTGAATTTGACATCACTAAGGATGGATTAACCATGCCATCGGGAATGGTTAGGGGACAGCGTATCTCTGAACTTCTCTCACAACTTACATGGCATGTTTCTGACATTGAAAATTTTGATGATTTACCTATACCTTTCAGATGTGTTGCTGCCGATTTAATAAAAGGTAAAACCCATATTTTCGACAGTGGCGATTTAATGACAGCAATGCGGTCAAGCATGGCGATACCAAGTGTTTTCACACCTGTCATATTGGATTCAATGTACCTGGTTGATGGTGGCGTACTGGATAATTTCCCGGTTTCAACAGCAATTAAGATGGGTGCAGACATTATCATTGGTGTTAATGTAGGTAACGAAGATTATCCTACCTTGAAAGATTTAAACAGTATCACAAAAGTATTGCTTAATTCAGCCATGATTGGAAGTAATCAGGAAACATTGAAAGCAATAGATTTATGCAGTTTCATTGTAACACCACATTTGGACCCATACGGGGCATCTAGTTTTTTTGATGCCATTGATATTATCCAAAGAGGAGAAACAGCAGCCCGCTTACAATTTGACACCTTCAAACAATTAGCTGATTCACTTAACAAAATTGGACCAACTCCTCTACCAAAACAGATTCAAAAAGAAGAAAAAATACTGGTAAGTAAAATAAGCATCCTAAACCGAAAGGATATTTCAAAAAGCTATTTTTATAGCAATCTGGGATTCAGAACCGGTGATTCGATAACTGTTGAAGATATCAACAATGGCATGCGTCGTTTGATAGGCACACGATTTTATAGCAACATTAGTTATGAAATTAATAAAACGGATGGGGAATATCATCTAATCTTCAATACAACCGAAGCTCAACCTGCCAAAGCCAAATTCTCATTACGATATGATAACGAATTAAAAGCAGGCATAGTTGCCAATATCACTTTGCGAAATCTGGTATCCAAAAACAGTCGATTTAGTGTAACCGGTGATATCTCGGAAGATCCTCGTTTATCAGCTAATCTCATTACTTATTTAGGAGAAGGACAAAGAGTTGGTTACTTGACTGATTTTTATCTTGAACGAACTCCGCTTCCCCTTTATCGCGAAGACGCAAAAAAATACGGGACTTTTAACTATTTAACAATGAGGGCTTCAATCGGCACATCCTTTACACTCAAACGACGATCAATGCTTGAGTGTAAGTTGAACTGGAAGGAAGTAAAAGTAAGTGAGAGAAGTGGTATACCTGAGTTGTTCGATAATCAGATTGTACGTTTTGGGAATGGTTTTTTCAGAGCACAGGCAGTTTTGGATGTAAATACATTAAATAAACGTTTTTTTGCCACTCATGGAAAACATATTCGAATTGCCATTAATTCAAACCTAAAAAGTTATAAACTCTATAAAGGAATTGAAACTAGTCAGGCGCTTGTCGATCCATTTATTCAAGTTCCAAATGACTATTACTTATCAGGTATAGCAAGTTATAAAAAACACTTTCCGGTTTCCAATTCAATCCATATGTCAACAAGAATTGCAGGAGGAGGGTCCTTTAATAACGCCCCTTTCTTTGAGCATTTTTACATTGGAGGAACAATTTATAATCAGGGACTTGAAACAATTTCGTTTGCCGGATTAAATTATCGGGAAAAGATTGTTGAAAACTTCCTCATGGCACAAACCGAATTCAACTATAAAATTGGCCAAATCCTGTTTGGTCATGTCAGTATCAATGCTATTTATGCCACCGAGTATGGAAATAATCAATTTGATTCAAGTCAATACATGATGAATCCGGGTGAATTTATTCTAGGTGCCAATACAGGTGTGGCAATCAACAGTATAATAGGTCCTATTACTTTTGGTGTAGGAACTAATACTACCGACTTTAAACCAAGATTATATCTAAACATGGGATTCCCATTTCAATAATGAAAGATATTTCAGATTTGGAAAGCAAATAGTTTTTAAGAGGAATACCCAAAGTTCCATTTAAACTCTTTTGAGTTCAAACGGTAACGATGGGAAGGTGCAAAATACTTTAGATCGGTTGAGTTAAACCATATTTTTCAGCTATCTGAACCATGGTCAATGCTGAATTTGGTAATAAATCAGGTGGGCAGACTCCGTAAGCCGCTTTCGTAGCATATCGCTTACATAAAGAGTATTTTTCAACTCCTCCTTCACAATACTGAGTCTGATACGACTTTGTAGTCATCTTACGATATTTAAGTACTCCGTTGAAAATAGGGCATTTTTCAACATTTGGACAATTATTATTCATAAAAGGTATGGTTTGATCCTACTCGTATGGCTTTTCGGTTACGCCCCGTTTAATGGTTTCTGGACTCCATATGCGACTTAATTTACAGAATAAAGAAAGAAATATCCATTTAAACCCTAATTTAGAATCATTCAAATAACAGAATAAAAAAAGCCGCAGACTGATTTGTCTACGGCTCTTATATCTATTCTGATTCTTTTTTTTACTTCTTCAATGCTTCGGCTCCACCAACAATTTCAAGAATTTCAGTTGTAATAGCACCTTGTCGAGCCTTATTATATATTAACTGTAATTCCATTAGCATATCTGTGGCATTGTCAGTTGCCTTATGCATTGATGTCATTCTGGCTCCGTGTTCCGAGGCCAGAGATTCAAGTATAACTCGATAAAACATGGTTTGTAATGCTTCGGGAATTACCTTTTTTATGAAAGATATTTTATCAGGTTCAACAATATAGTCAACACTATTATAAACTCCACTGCCAGCTTCAGTCAATTGTAGTGGGAGAAATTGTTCAGATCTCACTTCCTGAACCGCTGCATTTTTAAACTCATTATATATCAAAACAACATCATCATATTTCTCATTTCTGAATGACTCCATTATTTCAACAGCAATTTCCTTAACCGCTTCGAATGTTGTATTTGTATAAAGTTCATTAAAATCTTTTACAACCGGATATCCATGAGACTTAAGAATCTTTTGGGCCTGCTTTCCAATTGCAAAAATATCCAGATTACCCTGTTTAAATTGATAATTGTACTTTGATTTAATAACCTTTTCTGTCTCTTTAATAACATTACTATTAAAGGCTCCACACAACCCTCGGTTTGATGAAACAACCACCAAAAGCACCTTGTTTGGATCACGTTTTGCTGACCATTCCAACTCAACACCATCATCAAGTGATTGACTCAGATCAAAAATAATACCTGCCAACCGATCCACATATGGACGGATATGCGAGATATCATCCTGCGCTTTTTTAAACTTGGCTGCCGATACCATCTTCATGGCACTGGTTACCTGCCTAGTTGTTTTAACAGAATTAATCCTGATTCGTATATCCTTTAAACTTGGCATATTGAGTTAATATTTAAATCCTATAAAGGTTACTATTCTTTAACAATTTGGGCTACAACATCTGCTGCAACTTCTTCTATCTTTTTTGTTATTTCATCACTGTACGCTCCAGCCTCTATTTCTTCAATCATCTTACTATGACGTACATCCAACGACTCAACAAATTCCTTTTCCCACAATTTCACTTTATCTGCCGGAACTTCTCTTAATAGCCCTTTGGTACCGCAATAAATAATGGCTACCTGATGACCAACTCTTGTTGGATTATATTGAGGTTGCTTCAATAGTTCAACATTTTTTCGTCCCTTATCCAACACCATCATAGTGGCCGGATCAAGATCAGAGCCGAATTTGGCAAATGCTTCCAGTTCGCGATATTGAGCCTGATCAAGCTTTAAAGTACCCGCTACCTTTTTCATTGGTTTAATCTGAGCACTACCTCCTACGCGTGAAACCGATATTCCTACGTTAATCGCTGGTCGAACACCTGAATTAAACAGGTCACTCTCAAGGAAAATCTGACCATCGGTAATTGAAATAACATTCGTTGGGATATATGCTGATACATCACCAGCCTGTGTTTCGATAATTGGAAGAGCAGTTAATGATCCACCTCCCTTAACAATAGGCTTTAGTGACTCAGGCAAGTCGTTCATTTTAGCTGCAATCTCATCTGATTCAATTATTTTAGCTGCACGCTCCAACAATCGACTATGTAAATAGAATACATCGCCCGGATAGGCTTCGCGCCCTGGAGGACGACGTAGTAACAAACTAACTTCGCGATAAGAAACAGCCTGTTTAGATAAATCATCATAAACAATCAATGCTGACCGACCAGTATCACGGAAGAATTCACCGATTGATGTTCCTGCGAAAGGAGCATAAAACTGCATAGCTGACGGATCGGCTGCGGGAGCAGAAACAACAACTGTATATTCCATTGCTCCATGTTTCTCAAGTGTATTTACTATCTGAGCAACAGTACTACCTTTTTGCCCAACAGCAACATATATACAATATACAGGTTCTCCTGCCTCGAAAAATGAACGTTGATTTATAATCGTATCAATCGCAATCGCAGTTTTTCCAGTCTGGCGGTCACCAATAATTAATTCACGCTGTCCACGACCTATAGGTGTCATAGCATCAACAGCTCTTAACCCTGTTTGTAATGGCTGCTTAACTGGTTGTCGGTAAATAACCTGTGGAGCCTTCCGTTCCAGAGGCATTTCGTAAGTATCACCACTAATTGGACCTTTACCATCAATGGGTTCTCCAATGGCATTGATAACACGTCCCAACATACCTTCTCCGGCGCGGATAGAAGCAATTCGACCGGTACGTTTCACCAAATCACCTTCTTTTACAGCCTGCGAAGAGCCAAATAATACTATACCCACATTATCTTGCTCCAGGTTAAGCACAACACCCATACATGAATCTAATTCAACCAGTTCGTTTGACTTAACGTTGGTTAAACCATAAACACGGGCAATTCCATCACCCACTTGTAAAACTGTGCCAACCTCTTCCAGGTCAGTTGCTGTCTGGAAGCCTGCAATCTGTTTTTTTAATAAATCCGATACTTCAGCCGGTTTTATCGTATCCATCTAAAATAAATTTAGTTAACGTTTAACTGAGTAATTGCTTCTTAATATTTTTCAACTTCGAACTCAGGCTGGCGTCTGCCATCTTACCATCAATGGTAAGTTTAAAACCTCCCAAAAGGGCCGGATCAACTTTTAAGATGAGCTCAATAGGTGAATTAAATTGTTTACGAAGGAATTGCATTAATCCGTCTACTTGCTGCTGATCTAATTCAATGGCAGAGTATAGTGTAACCGCTTTAATACCTTTTTCCTTTTTAAATAAACTTATGAATCCCCTAATGATATCTTCCAATAATACTTCACGATTATTGTTGATTAATAAATCAATAAAGCTCATTGTTGAGTTCTGAACCCTCTTTTCTAGAACAGAGTGCAAAGAATCTTTTTTTTGTTGTGGTTTAATAACCGGACTATTTAAAAGCTCAATGAATCCCTCAGCTTCATCGCAATAACTTTTCAGAAGAATAATATCATTATTCACCTGCTCAAGATTACCTTGCTCCGATGCCAGTTTAAACAGTGCACTTGCGTATCTATTGGCTATTAAACTCCTATTCATATTATTCTGCTCTCTGTTTAACCAAGTTCTAGTTAAAATTTACCTCTTGCAGATACCTTTCAATAATAGCTTTCTGCTTATCAGTCGATTCCAATTCCTGTTCCAATAGCTTTCCGGCTATGTTAACAGACAATTCGGCTACTTGCCTTTTCATTTCCTGGATGGCATCACTTTTTTCACGCTCAATTTGCTGACGGGCAGATACAATAATCTTATCTGCCTCTTCCTGAGCCTTGTTACGTGCATCATCCACGATGTTTTGCTTTAATTCCCTGGCTTCCTTTATTAAACTATCACGTTCATCTTTAGCTGCAATAAGAATTTTTTCCTTTTCAACATTTAAATCCTCAATCTCAGCCTTAGCTTTAGCTGCAGCTGCAAGAGAAAATTCAATTGTTTCTTCTCGAGTTCTTAAAGCATGTAATATTGGCTTCCAGGCAAATTTTCTAAGCAGAATAACCAATATACCGAACGTTATCGCCGTCCAAAAGACTAACCCGGGATCAGGTGTCAATAATCCCATAGCAGTCGATTTTTATCCTTTCATCAAGGCAACAACAATTGCAAATAAAGCTACTCCTTCAATAAGAGCTGCTGCAATAATCATAGCAGTTTGAATTTTAGAACTGATTTCAGGTTGACGTGCCATAGATTCCAGAGCACTTCCTGCTAGTCTACTAATACCATAACCGGCTCCGATAATTATCAGGCCTAATCCAATTGCTGTTAATGACATACCTTCCATATTTTAAATGAATATAAATGTATTAATGTTCTTCTTCATGTACGGCCATTCCAATGAATAGCGCCGAAAGTAATGTGAAAATGTATGCTTGCAAAGCTGCTACCAGAAGCTCTAACATAAACATCATTAACGACATTAAAATTGATACGGGTGCAATCGCAACCGATTTCATAACAAAAATGAGTGAAAATAAACTCAATATAATTATGTGCCCTGCGGTAATGTTCGCCATCAAACGAATCATTAAGGCAAATGGCTTTGTCAAAATTCCAATAAACTCAATTCCAGAAAGTAGGATTCTAATGGGTACCGGAACACCCGGCATCCAAAAAATATGACCCCAATAACTCTTCGTACCATTAATATTTGTAATCAAAAATGTGACTATCGCCAGAAACATTGTTACAGAAATATTTCCGGTAAGGTTACTCCCTCCTGGGAAAAAAGGAACTAAACCGATTAAATTATTAATCCATATGAAGAAAAAAACGGTTAAAAGATATGGCATATATCTTTCATATTTTTCTTTACCAATCTGTGCAATTCCTATATCATCCCGAACAAAAAGTATCAAAGGCTCTAAAAATGATTGAAGACCTTTGGGTGCCTTTGGTTCAGATCCATACCTTCGTGCAGCCCCAATAAATAGTAATAAAAGAAGAACAGCACTCAAAAACATCGATCCTACATTCTTTGTAATTGAAAAATCCCAGGGTTTTTCATTTAAAACGTTGTGATCTTCGTCATAGTGAATAGTTCCAGCTTCATCCGTCACATAAATCTTCTCATGGTATAATTTAAAATAATCGTCTCCCTTCTTAACAACCTTCTCTCCATGATGAAAGGCTGAAGACATGAAAATATTCAGATGACCATTATAAAATACTATAACAGGAAGCGGCATAGAAATATGAACTTCTTCACCATTGCTTTTTGTAAATGAAATCACATGCCATTCATGAGAATCAGCTATATGATGATCAATCATTACTAAGGGATCGAACACTTCTTCGCTTTCAGAAGCGTGTTCATCTGATGCATATGTAGTAGATAAGCTAAAAAAAATAGCTATCAGAAGTAAAATCTGTTTTATGTGTCGCATTAAACAGTTTTTGGGTTATTATTTCAATAATTTTACTTTGATGGCAAGGTCAGTTATCATCAATAAGAAATACGTCTTAAAGAACAAAAGTGTTTCCTTTTTGTTTTCTTCGTCCATCGGATTTATAAAAATAAATAGAAAGCCTAGGATAAATATAAATTTAAAAAACATTAAAACCAAAATGAAGATAACAAGCTGTTCCGGGTATTTTCTACGAAGAAAAATAAAAACAAAATAAAAAAGAAGATAAACTCCTCCGGTAAAAAATGAGGAAATTAATATCTTCTTTTTTTCAATCTGTACATGATTGTTTATAAGTAAACTTAACAATATACATAAAGCAACTGCTACAATATAAACAACTGTATACTTTACTATTTTATTAGCCGAGCTATTTTTTCGCATCCGTTTTTACAGAAACTGAAGCTGAAGAATTACCTCCCATATCGCAGGTACCCGTAAAAATTGCTCCCGGTTCAATAGATAACTTCCCTGTTTTTACATCTCCTGTTAGTTTACTGGAGGCTTTTAAGGATAATAATTCAGCTATTTCTATTTTACCGTCAAAGTTACCATAGATATCGCAGTTTGCACACTTAACGTCACCTTTAACAACTCCATTCTGTCCAATCAAAACTCTTCCTTTCGAAACTAAGTTTCCTTCTACAGTGCCATCAATTTTAATATCTCCATTGGTATCAATATCACCTTTTATTTTAGTACCTGATCCAATCTGATTTTGCAGCATACTATCTTGTTCTGGTATCTTAGCCATTTTTTTACTTCTAATAATTAAACGTTAAACAAATATAGATAATTTATGAGTAAAAAAAACGAATTTTACAGTTCGATGAGCTCCTTTAACTTCTGAAGTTGCCTTTCTTTATTGACTTGTCTTAGGTTACGGGCAGTATTAGTATAATAAGTATGAGTCGAAATAAATTCATACTGCTTTTTATTCCACTCATCAAGATCCATCTTGCCGTTATAAACATTCAGTTCACGGTAAAGGCTCTCTGAAACAGGTATAAAGTCAGCTCTGCCAAGGTAGTCCAAATCAGCATCCTTCATAATTTTCTCCATAAAGTTTCTTGGTTTCTTACCAACACGGGTTACATCAATTAATTCAACTACTTGTTGTACCTGGTAATCCTTATAATTATACTTTGGAAGAATCTCTTTTGCAAAGGTTATACTGTTTTCTTCATGATTTTCATATTCAAAAATAAACCCTACATCATGCAATAATGCAGCTGTTTTTAATAATAGCAAGTCTTCATCTGTTACATTCTCACCTCTCGCTATTATTTCTATTTGGGTTAACACATCCTGTGTGTGGGCCTTATTATGATAGTGCAACTCATCCAGTAATTCTGTTTCCAGTTTATTTAAAATGTATTCTTCTAAATCACCAAATCGAATATGCTGAAGTTTAATAAAGAACTTCTTGTTTGCCACAACTCCTTCATCATCATCCGAAAGTTCAGGTTTGATCCTTCTCACATAATACATATCTGTCTCCCCTTTATATTTGATAGGCATTTTGCCCCTATACTCACAAATAAAAAACTCTTTAACTAATTGATAAGTTATACCTGTAATATTAATCATTCCGGCTGTACCAGAGCTCTCCATCCTGGATGCAATATTAACTGTATCTCCCCAGATGTCGAAAGAAACATTTTTACGTCCAATCTCACCAGATATAACAGGTCCGGTGTGAATACCCACCCGTAACTCCCAAAAACCATATTCTCCCGTGTGCTTCTTCTTGCTTTCCTCCATATACCATTGCATCTCCAATCCAGCCAGAACTACTTCAATAGGATTTGTTCGGTTTTTATTTGGTAACCCACCAGCACACATGTAGGCATCACCAATTGTTTTGATTTTTTCGATGTGATATTTTTCTACGACCTCATCAAAATAGATAAAAAACCGATCCAGTTCATCAATCAGTTTTTCAGGATTAATATGCTCAACAATCCTTGTAAACCCCTGTATATCGGCAAATAAAACAGTAACTTTTTGATATTTTCTAGATCGAACTCTTCCTTGTGATTTAACAGCGTTAGCCAATTCTCCACTCTTATCCTCACCGGCTTTAAATTTCATCCGGTATTCCTTCTTTAACTTTAGTTCTACCTGCCTGGTTGCTCGTTGTAGTTTCTGCTTATAAAAAAGAACCATTATTATAAAACCAATTATAGATATAAAACCAATAACTGAGTAACCGATAACGGTTTTAGTCAAGAAGGAATTTTTAATTTTGATATGAAACTCATACTCATCTCCATCTGACGCCTGAATCTGAAATACATACTGACCATCAGGCAGATTAAAATATGCTTGCCCGTGCCTTTCACCCCACTCTGTCCAATCAAGGTCAAATGGCACCAATCTATATCGAATTAAAACCCAATCTTCATAATTCTCTTCCAAATAAAATGAAAACGAGTTGCCTTCAATAGGAATAATGCTATCGCACTCCTGAGTAAAAACAAATTTCTGGGATTCACCCTCTAAATGAATTTTTAATTCATTGTCTTTATTTGCTTGGTTAGAAACTGATGATGAGGCATTAGTTTGAATTAACAGAAACAATCCGAGGAAATAATAAAAATAACACTTATTTATACTTTGCACTCTATTGAACACCATTAACTTAAATAAACAGATTAAGTTCCTCTACTTGCTATTAAAATCAAAAGTACTATATTTATTCCTGAATTGCAGAACATTCATCACACGTTTTTATGGAGACATCAAAAAACACAATTCTTATTCCATTCGACTTTACTGAAGTTGCAGATATTGCCGTGCAACATGCAATTAAAGTAAGTAAGAAGCTGGATGCAGACATCCTTCTGTTACATATTGTAAAGAAAGATACATTAATTGCTGAACAAGAAAAGCAATTGAAGGAAAGTGCAGAAAAAATTAGTTCTAAGTGGGGTACACTACCAAAAACATTGGTAAAAGAAGGAACCATCTTTAAAACCATTAATGAAGTAGTTGAAGATTTAAATTGCATTCTTGTTGTCATGGGAACACATGGAATGAAGGGACTTCAAAAACTTACAGGAAGTTGGGCACTAAAAGTAATTGTTGGTTCTCAGGTGCCATATCTTGTTGTTCAGACTCCTCCTAAGCATGATGAATATGCTAAAGTTGTATTCCCGGTTGATTACAAAACCGAGAACAAAGAAAAGTTGAAATGGGTTGATTTCATCAATAAGATGTTTAACTCTAAGACTTTTATTTATGCAAATGCTTCCAAAGAAGGTATCTTAGACAGCAGAACCAAAGCAAATGTGGTTTTCTCAAAACGTTTTATGGAGGAAAAAGAAATTGATTATGAATTAGTTCTCTCTGAAGGAGAATCATCTTTTTCTCAGGAAACCATTCAATATGCCGAGAAAATTGAAGCTGATATGGTACTAATCATGACCACAAGAGATATCTCTTTCCATGATTACGTACTTGGTGCATACGAACAATATATTATTGCCAACAATGCACAAATTCCAGTGTTGGTTATCAATCCACGTACCGACTTAATGAAATATGGTTATGGAGGTTTTGGCTGATAAGACAAAATATAGGATATTGAACAGGCGGCTAAATATTAGTCGCCTGTTTATTTTTATCCAAAAAATAAAATAGTTTTACCACTTTAACCGTTATTCATCTATAATAAATAATAATGGAATTAGTTTTTGCCACAAATAACGTTAACAAATTAAAGGAAATACAAGCATCTATAGGCTCAGGCATCATTTTAAAAAGTTTAAGTGATATTTTGTGTTTCGATGATATACCGGAAACCAGCGACACCTTAGAGGGAAATGCACGACAAAAAGCCGAATATATTTATTCTAAATACGGTGTAAACTGTTTTGCAGATGATACAGGGCTAGAGATAGAAGCTCTAAATGGAGAACCAGGTGTTTATTCAGCTCGATTTGCAGGTCCTCAAAGAAATGCAGAAGACAACATGGAGAAGGTTCTTGAATTATTAAGTACTGAAACAAACCGAAATGCCAGATTCAGAACTGTCATCTCATTAATAATTGATGGCAAAGAATATCAATTTGATGGAATTGTGGAGGGCATAATCCTTAATGAAAAAAAGGGTGCCGAAGGGTTTGGCTATGACCCAATCTTTCAACCCATCGAACATAACAAGTCATTTGCAGAAATGTCACTTTCGGAGAAAAACAAAATAAGCCATAGAGCAAGAGCTATTCAAAAATTAGTTGAATTTCTTAAGAAGGGATAATGATTACTAAGTTTCTTAGACATCCATATTCAATCCTGTCAATATTCGTAATCCTAACTTATTGGCCTATTAGTTTTCTTTTGGCTACGCCGAAGTGGGATGCTCTAAACATTACCATTCCATGGAGACACTTTATTGGATATTGTCTGCAAAATGGGGAATTACCTTTATGGTATCCTTATCAATTCTTAGGGTTTGGACAATATATTGATAATCAAAGTTGGTATTGGCCTACATGGATTTTAGGGGCATTTGGTTACACTAACCTAACCTTTCATCTTGAATTCATTCTACATTTGATGATTGGTAGCTGGGGTTTTTATACACTATTGCGATATCTAAAGATTACAAGTAATACAGCCATTTTGTACTCTTGTATATATATTGCATCTGGTTTTTACATTGGGAATGCGCAACATTTTGGCTGGATAGTAAGTGGAATTTGGATCCCAATTGTTTTAACTCAATTCTTAAAATATATAAAAACCTTAGAATGGCGTTATTTGATAACCACTTCTTTATCTCTTTATCTCTTAATATCAGGAGGCTACTGGGGATTTACAATAACCACATATTATATTCTAATAATTATTTGGACAATAAACTTTATTAAACATAAAGATAAGAAGAAATTATTTAGTCGATCACTGATACTAATTGTGCTAAATATAATTTCAAGCGGTGTGGTCTTGATTTCGATATATGATTCAATCAATCTTATTCATAGATCTAATACAAATCTTATATCAACTACAGTTGGATCATTTTATCCTATAGATTTATTAACTTTACTTAATCCGATATCAACATATAATACATCAGATAATTTCTGGAAAGGAGATATTGCTCTAATAAATATTTACATTGGTTATATCAACGTTGTCTTACTGATAATATCTTTCTGGAAGCCTGTACGTTCAATTAATAAATATAAGTATTTATTGGGTATATCATTATTCTTCCTTATTCTTTCAATGGGAGAGACATTTCCTCTTAGGAAGTTTTTCACTGAATATATACCTCTTTTCGATTACTTTAGGTTTCCTTCTCTTTTTAGATATTTTGCAATAAGTACATTGTTAATCTACCTTGCAGTTATATATAACAATTTCGAGTGTTATGTACATCTTTTTAAGAAAGCAATTATAATGTCATCTATAACATTCACTCTCGCAATTTTTGTATTAGTGGCTTTTAATTGGGGTACAATAATAAAAATTGAAGTTATAAAACCTAGTCAAATATCAAGATCGATTTTAACAATAATACAATTATCCATTTTCATTATAGCCAACTTATCAATCATCATTCTATTAAAATATTATAAACCAAATTCGTTCGTTCATTATATTTTTATTGCTGAAATTTTTATTACCTCCCAACTAATGCTACCGCATACTGTTGTTGATAGAGGAATCTCACCACTATCTATTTATGATTCAATAAAATTATGCGATTCAGTAAATAACACAAACGATAAAACTTTAAAAGAATTAAACAAGATTAGTCACGACTTATTTAAATTTGGCAGGAACTTCTCCACCTATTCAAAATCCGTCTCTTATGATGGATATACACCATATCAATATAACGAATGGTTAAAATTAGAAGAAAGTCCAATGCTTGATTCGATTATTAATAGGCCATTATCTTATTTAGAAATTTCTGATTCGGAAGTTAATTTAATTCAATCCTCTCCAAACTTTTATAAGTTTGAAGTTTATACAGATACAGTTAATGTTGTACACTTTTCACAGAATTATCATCCAGGTTGGACTTGTAAAATTAATAATAAGCTATCTAAAATAAAGAAAGACAACATAAGCCTAATGTCTGTTGAAATTGAACCTGGCAGAAACACAATCACATTTCAGTTTACTAGAAAAATTATCTCATATTCTTTTATTATATCCTTAATTTCATTTTTAATTCAAGGTATCTTATGGATTACATTAATAAACCGATGCGAAAAATAATTATCACATATTTTTTCATCTTCATAGTGACTAACATTAAAGCACAATCATGGACTAACCATCAGCCAATGATTGAAGCAAATAGTATAACTACAGACTATGAAAAAATATATGTTGGAACTAAATTTGGAATGTTTTCATATGATTTAAACACTGAACAGATTCAAACCTATAATAAAGGATTGCCTTTATCAGATAGCGAAATCTCGATAGTTAAATACTCCGCAAATAACGATCTTATATTTATAGGATATAATAATGCCAATATTGATATAATATCTAACAATAACATTACCAATATAAACGACATATTAACTAGTAATATACAAGGGGAAAAAATTATTTACAATGTTGAATTTTTGGATCAGTTTGCTTATGTATCTACAAATATAGGTATTGTGAAAATTAATGTTGAGCGGTTAGAAGTTGCAGAAACCTATCCTCTTTCAAATAATAATAATATTATAAAAGTTTTCGATGTAGCCTTTCTAAACAACTATATTTATGCAGCGACATCAAATGGGATTTATTGCGCTAATATGGATGAATCTAATTTAATCAACGGTGACAAATGGAAACTCATCCTACCAACTTCATCATCGAATAACTATTTCAATAATATAGAATGTGTAAATGATGATTTTGTAATAACAAATGAATATTCATCTGTTTATTCAGACAAAAGTTTTACAATAAGTTCCACATTAGAGATCAACTCTTTCAAACATGACTTCAATTACATTTCTAATATATTGTTTACAGACCATCTATATATATTCTCCGACCTAGGAATAGCAACATATAACGAGAATTATGCTTTAGATAATCTAAAAAATAGTTATTTGGGAGTTAACATTTCTAGCAATAACATTTCACCAACATCTTTAATTAGGCATAATCAAATAAATTACATAGCGGATTCTAAACACGGACTAATAATCGATGATCAAACCGATTATAAAGTACACCTTAACAGACCTATAAATGAAAATGCATCTAAACTAACTTTTAACAATGAATTACAAGTAGTAACCGGCTCATTTGAAGGAAATACCCTTAATCCCCCAATTGTACATAAATACATCACTTCTACATGGGAATCAATTAATTACTCTAAAATACTTAATCAATCTTTTTACAATATCATAAAAGGTAATGAATCAAATGAAAAATCTTATTACGCTACTTGGGGATGGGGTATAATTGAAACTTCAAATTCTGATACCATACTATTTAATAATAAAAATAGTCCTTTGACAAAATACCAAAATTATAGGATTTGGACTACAGGTATTAGTACAGATAATTACGGCAACTTATGGATTGCAAATTCAATGGCGGATCAACCAATTTTGATCAAGTCAATAGATAATAATTGGTTTTTGGCTGACTACCCTGGAATAATAAATACGAGCACATCTGGATCAAATGAATTTATCACTGATTTATTTATTGATAGTAATCAGATAGTTTGGGTTGTTATATCCCACAATGGACTTTTTGTTGTTAATACAAATAGCACACCCACAGACTTTTCTGATGACAAATACAGAGGACCTAAATCATTAAGCGCTGACAAAAACACTCGAAATGCAGGCCAACTAAAGATATGGGATGAATCACTAAATGTGATAACAAATAATGTCTATTGTATAACAGAAGATAAAAATGGATACATCTGGCTTGGAACAGACAATGGTGTTGTAGTATATTATCGACCTTGGGCAATATTTACTGATGATTATCCTATTGCCAGTAGAATAAAAATCCCCAGAAATGATGGAAGTAATTTAGCTGACTACCTTTTAGAGAATGAAAATATTACGTGCATAACCGTTGATGGAGCCAACCGCAAATGGATAGGAACTCAAAATTCAGGTCTTTTTCTGGTTTCCGATGATGGGATAACCTCTTATGAGACATTTAATATTGACAATTCACCACTCCCATCAAACTATATTAATGATGTTGCCATTGACCCAAACTCAGGAGAAGTTTTCATCGCAACCAGCAAAGGAATTGTTTCATATAAAGGAAAAGCAACTGAAGGACACGAAGATTTAAATACAATTTATGCTTATCCTAATCCTGTAAGAGAAGATTTTTCTGGTGAGATTACTATAACCGGATTAGTAAAAGATAGTAATGTAAAAATAACAACTGCCAGTGGCAAGCTCGTATTCGAAACACGATCCTTAGGTGGTAAAGCATACTGGAATGGAAGAAATTTAAGTGGAGAAAAAGTTAAATCTGGTGTTTATATAGCTTATATATCTTCAGAAGATGGCTCTGAAGTGCAGACGACAAAAATATTGATAGTTCGGTAATTTTAGTTTTTACGTATTTGTTTGGCTATATTCCGCAGCTCTTATAGATTTGTAAGAAATCAACAGAGGTCGGATTATTGATTATTATAGCTAAATGAAGAAACACCATTTAATCATTGTATTCACAGTTGCACTTAGCATCTTAATATATGTACTGATACAGCTTACCAGATTCAAAGACTTTGATCACAATGAAAGTTCAATAAAATATATACCTACAAATGCCGGCATCATAATAAAGGCACGAAGCTTAAGCTACCTAAAACAACAGCTTAACGAACAAATAGATTTTGCTGATGAATTAAATTCATCAGAACTCATTAAAAGCGCTCTATCTCCTTTCTCCTTAATTGATTCATTAAATCAGATTGAAGGATTTTCGTTAAATGATTTAAGTAAACATCCAGTATATATCTCAATTCACGGACAAGGAAAAAACAGTGTTAAAACTCAATATATTATTGAATTACAAAACAAAAAGGAGTCTGCTGCAATTATAGATTTCATTGAAAACACTTTATCAAAAAGGTACACAATCACTCAAAGAAAATACAACTCTGCCAATATTTTTGAAGTTAAAGATAATATCAAAAACTCTGCTTTTGTATGTGTAAAAGAAGGATTAACAATAATTAGTGAATCAGCGCTTTTGATTGAGGCAACACTCAGACAAATGGATGCGGATGAAGATTGGACTACCTCTGATTCCTTTCAGAAGGTTAAAAAAACTGCAGGAGCCGGATCTAACATTAATATTTACATTAATTTTTCATCCTTCGCAGAGATTCTTTCTCCTATTACCAACCCCAAAGCAAACTCTCAGATTGAGAAAATTAAAAAACAGTCAGAATGGGGTGAACTGGATCTTGAAGTAAAAAACAACAGCCTATTATTTAATGGCTTTTTAACTGAGGGATCCGATGGCATCTTTTCAACCATCATAAGTAATTCGAAAACCACCAGACGAAATATTTTGCAATTTATTCCCAGTAATACGAATGCCTATATAACACTGTCACTTAATAAAGGAGAAGACTTCAACAAGAAGCTATCTACCTATTATCAAGAAAACAATCAAACGAATCCAATCACAACTTTTGAAAAAAAGAATAAGATTGAATTTAGAAATATATTTTTTGAATTACTATCCGATGAATTAGCAATAGCTTATGATGGTAATAACCAATCCAAGAACGGATTACTAGTTATTTCACTAAAAAGCCAATCAGACGCAGAAAAATCCATCAAAGAATTATTAGTTAAAACAGGTAATTCATCAACACCATTACTTTATAAACCAGACGATGGATTAAGTTATAATATTTATAAAAGTTTTCAAGAGCCGGTTTTTGAGATGTTGTTTGGTTCATTCTTAAGTGACATCCCAAATAACTATTTCACCTTTTATAAAAATAATCTGGTAATTGCAGACAACCCAAAGCAATTAGAACAATTCCTTTATAACAACATACTCAACAAAACCCTTAAATACAATAAAATACACCAAGAGTTTTTAGATAATTTCTCATCTAAAGATAACCTCTTTGTATTTGCTAAAGCAGGAGCACTACCTCAAACAACTGAACACTTCTTAAAACCTCTTTGGACTGATATTAATCGAACACAATCAGAATATTTATCGAACTTTTACGCTATTGGAGGGCAATTCAGCGAAACTGGAAATATGATCTATTCGACAGTTTTCCTGCAATATCTTCCAGATAAAATTTCAGAGCCAGAAACCATATGGCAAAGTTTACTCGACACCCTGGCAATTACCAAACCAACTCTTGTTCTTAATCATTATTCAAATGAAAAAGAAGTTATTATTCAGGATGCAAATTACAACTTGTATCTAATGAACAACAATGGACGAATGCTCTGGAAAAAGCCATTGGAAGAGCCAATCTTGGGCGAAATCACTCAAATTGACTACTATAGAAATAATAAACTACAATATATTTTTAACACTCCGTCTAAAATATATGTTCTTGACAGGAATGGTAATCATGTAGATAACTTTCCTATAAAGCTACCATCAAAGGCAACTAATGGCATTGCAGTAGTTGACTATGACAACAACATGAACTATCGTTTTTTTATTTCGTGTGAAAACAAAAAAGTATACCTGTATAACAAAAAAGGGAATATTATACCAGGTTGGAAATTTAACGGAAGCGAAGGCCTCGTACAATTACCAATTCAGCATTTCAGGAGTAACAACAAAGACTATATCGTTTTTGCTGATAATCGCAGAAATTACATACTTGACAGGAAAGGAAACATTCGAGTGCCAATTAAAAATGATTTTATTTCCAATTCTCAAAGCCCATTCTATCTTATCAATAAAAATCAATCCAACGATGCCATTGTAACATCTTCAAAGGATGGACAGATTAAAACCATAAGTCTCAAAACCGGAGAGGTTAAAAGTACTGATATAGGTCAGATTGATTCCAATCATAAGCTATCTGTATTCCATCAGGGTAATCGGGAAAACTATCTGATTTCAGAATCACAGAAAATTACGATTCTAAATAATCGATTTAATGAAGTATTTGAAAAGAAATTTGATCATGAAATTAATACAAGTGTTGACCTCTACCAATTCTCATCTCAAATAACTAAATTTGGTGTATCTGAGTTAAATGGCAACAAGATATTCTTAATCAATGGTGATGGATCCGTTTATAAGGGATTCCCGTTAATCGGTAAATCAAGGTTTAGCATTGGTTTCCTTAAATCATCATCGGTTAAATTCAATTTGATTGTAGCTGGAGTGAATAACTACCTTTATAACTATAGAGTTGAATAAGATGCAGAAAGTTAGAATAGGCGTATTAAGTACATCTAATCATTTTATAAAAAGAATTATACTTCCCGTTCAGCAATTGGATAATATTGAATTATATGCAATTGCATCCAGATCTGAAATAAAAGCTCAGGAGGTTTCTAATGAATTTGGCATTCCGGTCCATTATGGTAATTATGAAGATTTACTAGCAGATGAAAATATTGATGCCATTTATATTCCCTTACCTAATCATATGCATGCCGAATGGATAAAGAAGGCAGCAGATGCCGGCAAACACATTCTTTGTGAAAAACCACTCTGTATGAACACAACTGAGGCCGAAGAAGCTTTGGAGCATACTCAACGTAAAGGTGTATTATTACTTGAGGCGTTCATGTATAAATTTCATCCACAGTGGCAATTGGTTCGCGACATAATCAGAACTAACAACATTGGAAAAATAACTTATATACATACATCATTTTCATATAACAATCCTTCAGCAAATAACATTAGAAATATAGCCGAATATGGAGGAGGCGGGATACGTGATATCGGTTGTTATGCTATCTCAGTCCCAAGATTTATCCTGGATAAGGAACCTTTACAAGTAGTTAGTAACATTATTGAGCATGCTGACTTTAAAACAGACATGCTTTCATCCTCAATACTAGATTTCGGAGGAACCGTTGCTTCTTTTCATGTTGGCACTACCTCAGACTCATTTCAAAAAGTTGATATTATTGGTACGGCCGGTCATATCAACATTCATCTTCCATTTAATACCTATTCTGATGTGCCGGCCAAAGTTACTGTATCCACATCAATTGGATCACGTGATGTCATTTTTGATCCTGTTGATCAATATGGACTTATGTTTCAGAATTTTGCTGATGCTATTCTAAACAAAACACCACTCCCATTTAGCTCTGATGATGCCATTTTAAATCAGAAGGTAATGGATGCTGTTTTCAGGTCGGCACAAAATAAAGGTTGGGAACTTGTTGACTAGTACATGAACTTTTACGAATATAAATTGAGGTGTTTATTATTGCAGAGGACTTTCGAAACAGGCCCAATGGCGGTATTTAATCAATTGGTGCAATATAAACATACTATAATCAGAAAGTTTTTATGGTAATGTAATTACTTCTCAGAATGGATAATTTGGCAAAAAGAATCAAATCCATTCCTAATCATACTCTCCTCATTAACAACACTTAACATCACTTTAACTTAATTTGAAGGAAATTACGAATTCTAACTCACATACTATTTTCATGAATACTTTGAATGTTTTTACCTTCTAAAGCTCTTAAATAGCCCAAAAATGTCGAACAAATCTTTTTTTTTCCCGTAAGAGCAAGTCGATATGAATTCAAATCTTTAAGTATCTAGTCGCAAAAGGTTGATTTTTTGGCTGTAAAAAGAAAAATTAAGACCTTTAAACGAAAAATTATTAGCATATTTAAATGCTAATATTATTTTGAAAGATTGGCTATATATATGGTTCTTGCTATTTTTGTTTCCCGTGTTTGAGAATAAATGGTAAGAAACCAATAAAGAAAGAATAACACACTTGTAGACATGGATAAAAAAAATGAAAATCAAGGTTTTCTGGATTTTGCCTACCAGATGTACAAAAGCATGAAAACCAATGAGATTAATTTAGTTTACGAAGGTGAGGTAACACAGGAAATCACAAAGACCTTTACATCACTGACGGAAAAAAGTCTTGCCAAAACTGAAGAATCCAATACGGTTCAGAGAAAAGTATTCAATGTAATGGTTGAGTGCCTTCAGAACATAAGCAAACATGCCGATTCTTTAACTGACGAAGAAGACGACAGAAGAGGTATTGTAATGGTAAGTCATGGAGAAGAAAGTTATAACATTATTACAGGTAATGTTATCAAAAATGAGAAAGTTGAAGACCTGAAAAAAAATCTCGAGCAAGTTAACAGCCTTGATAAAAAAGGACTATCAGACCTTTACAAGCAACAAATGCGAGATGGTAAAATTTCAGAAAAAGGAGGTGCCGGTCTGGGATTTATCGATATCGCTAAAAAAACAGGAAGTAAACTTGGATATCAGTTTAAAGAACTGAATAATGAGGTTAGCTTTTTTATCTTAACATCAACAATTAAACGAACTTAAATCATAAATATATGGAACTTATAAACATTAAGGGAACTGACGATACCCCCAATGTAATACTTGATAAAGACAGTGCTAAATTTGAGATTTCAGGCCGATCTCTTCCGGAAGATGTAAATATGTTCTATGAACCTATTCTTAACTGGATTGACGAATACGCCGAATCACCATGTGAAAAAACTGAATTTAATTTCAAGCTGGAATACTTTAATACAGCATCATCTAAAATAATTCTTGACATCCTTTTAAAGTTCGAAGAAATTGTTGAGAATGGACATGATGTAGTAATCAACTGGCATTATCACGAAGATGAAGAAGATATGTTGGAAGCCGGTGAAGAGTATGCTGACATTGTAGAAATTCCATTTGAATACGTTGCTTATACCGACTAATTAAAAGACACAAAAACACCCCCTACATT
Source organism: Carboxylicivirga caseinilyticus (assembly GCF_050589785.1). Taxonomy (NCBI): domain Bacteria; kingdom Pseudomonadati; phylum Bacteroidota; class Bacteroidia; order Marinilabiliales; family Marinilabiliaceae; genus Carboxylicivirga; species Carboxylicivirga caseinilyticus. Next base: position 85,943 of record NZ_JBNGOX010000005.1, read on the forward strand.
TAAACAATGAGTGAAGAAATTCTAAAAGCCCTGATGCAGCTGTTTGGTCTTATTGCCAAACAAGATGGTGGAGTTGAGGCAAATGAAACTGAATATGTTAAGACTTTCCTTAAACAACAGTTAAGTTCTGATGCTGTAGAGGAATATTTCTCACTGTTTTTAAAATTTTCAAAGGATTCAAAATTAGGCAAGGACGAACCTGAAGGTACAGTCAAGCTTACATCCATGAAGGATTCGGTGAAGATTCTGGGGATTTGTAAAAAAATAAATAAGCAACTTAATAAAGAACAAAAAGTAGTTGTTCTTTTGCGTTTGTACGAATTGGTTAATGCCGACCGTAAATTTACAGAACAACGGATGGCAATTATCAATACTGTTGCTGACGTATTTAAATTGCCTAAGGAAGAGATTGACGCAATCGAATCCTATACTGTTAATGATGACATAACAAAATTGGATCTGACTGATGCAATGGTCATCAACGACAGTAACCAGACATTTAACAATGCAAAACACATACAATGTGGTACCTTACACGGACATGTTTTAATTCTTCGTGTTAAAAGTGCCGGATTGTACTTCCTCAGATACACGGGGCAGCAAGAATTATTTTTGAATAGCTTGTTGATTAACAATCGTCGTATCTACTTATTTTCGAAGGGCAGCTTCATTAAATTACCCAAAGGACCTCCTGTATACTATACTGACGTAGTATCTCATTTTTTGGCCGATTCTACTGCATCTAAAATTTCGTATGAAGTAAAAGATGTGATGTATCAGTTTAAATCCGGAGGCATTGGTCTTCGTGAAATAAACATTTCTGAAGGACAGGGGAAGCTAATTGGTATAATGGGAGCGAGTGGTGCTGGTAAAACAACGCTACTGAATGTATTATCGGGTATTGAATCTCCAACACAAGGGGAGGTTTTAATCAATGGATACAATCTTCATAAGGAAAGAGACAAGGTTGAAGGTGTTATTGGTTACATTCCACAGGATGATCTTCTGATAGAAGAACTGACTGTATTTGATAACCTTTATTATAACGCTAAACTTTGTTTTAAAGACAAAAAAGAAGACGAAATAAAAGAACTGGTTGATAACACTTTAAATAATCTGGGCTTATATGAACGTCGTCATTTAAAAGTTGGTTCGCCATTAAACAAAATGATTAGTGGAGGGCAACGTAAAAGGTTGAATATTGCGTTGGAGTTGATTCGCGAACCCGGTATTTTATTTGTTGATGAACCAACATCAGGTTTATCATCACGCGACTCTGAAAATGTAATGAACCTTCTTCGTGAGTTAGCACTTAAGGGCAAACTTATTTTTGTTGTCATTCACCAACCATCATCGGATATCTATAAGATGTTCGATAAAATGTATATTCTTGACACAGGTGGATATCCGGTTTTCTATGGAAACCCAAGCGAGTCGCTTATTTATTTCAAACAACTTGATGCACAAATCAACAGTGATCAGGGAGAATGTCCGGCCTGTGGTAATCTGAATCCAGAACAGATTTTTAACATCATCGATGCGAATGTTATTGATGAATATGGAAACTATACTAATAAACGGAAAACAAAACCTGAGGAGTGGCATGTTCATTACAAGGAAAATATTGAAATTCCGATCACTGACAGAGTAAATAGCGAACCTCCGAAATCACTTAATATTCCTTCCTGGTTTAATCAGTTCAAGATTTACACCATAAGGGATTTCTTTGCTAAAATAAGTAACAAGCAATATATTCTGCTTAACTTATTGGAAGCACCTCTGCTTGGTTTTATTCTGGCTTATCTGATTCATTACATTGTTGATCCGGAATCAAACGTTTACATCTTCCGTGAGAACGATAATATCCCTCCATATTTCTTTATGGGTATTATTGTTGCACTCTTTTTCGGGCTTATTGTAAGTGCTGAAGAAATTTTTAAAGATGCAAAAATACTAAAGCGGGAATCTTTTCTGAATTTGAGTCGATCAAGTTACCTGGTTTCGAAGATTTTGATTTTGTTTACCATATCGGCAATACAAATGGTTCTGTTTGTGCTGGTCGGTAATTTTATTCTTGGTATCAAAGGTATGACGCTGGAGTTTTGGTTGGCTTTGTTTTCAATCTCAGCTTTTGCAAATATTTTAGGCTTAATTCTTTCGGCATCCTTTAACTCCATTGTTACCATTTATATTTTAATACCATTGGTTATGATTCCTCAAATGGTATTGGGTGGAGCAATGTTTACCTTTGACAAGCTAAATAAAGACTTTACAAGTATTGATAAGGTACCTATTGTTGCAGAGGTAATGCCATCAAGATATATCTATGAAGGCTTGATGGTACATCAGTACAAACACAATAATTATCGTAAAAATATTTTCGATACAGAATTAATCAACAGTCAATCTGACTTCAAACAGGTATACTACATTCCTGAATTAGAAGAGATTTTAAATGATTGTAGAAAATATTTTCTGGATTCAACAGATCAATCTGAAGAATCATTCATTGCTGATTTAGATTTATTGCATAACGAAATTTCCAAAGAACTTAAAAGAGTTCCTACAATTGGTTTTGACAAATTAGAGCAGATAAATAAGGAGAGTTTTAACCCTGAACTGGCATCAGAAATAGAAGCGTATCTAAAAACACTTAAAAGTCATTACAGCAATTTGTTTTTTGAAGCCAATAATAAAATTGACTTATTTATTTCACAGAATTTAAAGCACAACAAAGAAAAATTCAATCGAATCAAAGATGATTTCATGAATGAAAGTATCTCAGACATTGTGCGAAAGACCTTCGATAAAAACAAAATTCTGAGAGATGGTAATAAGTTGGTACAGGTGGTTGACCCTATTTATCAAATTCCTGAACCAGAAAACTTTATCGACTTTAGAACTCATTTCTTTGCTCCACAAAAGTACTTTGCAGGTACATATTTTGACACTTTGTGGTTTAATATTACCATTGTTTGGTTATTAACCATTGTTATGTATCTTGCATTATACTTTGATTGGTTAAAGAAATCATTGGATTATCTTGGAGAATTAAAGCTATTCAAAAAGTAACCTTTTCCAGGTATACCGTGTATAACAAAGCTAAAATGAAATTTAAATTTACAAATATGTTAAAAAAGTTCACTTACTTAACCCTTACACTAGCAGGTGTATTTTTAATGACTGCTTGTGGAGGATCATCGAACAAGGGCGGATCGTCATCTGACGAACTAACTTTTAATGATTCATTGGCTAATACAGCACCACTTGAGCTTTCACAGGAGGTAATGAGTGATGTAATTCAAAATATCTCTTCACCTGTTGAAATGGCAGCATTAATTAAATCAACCGGAGTGGAGTTCTCACAAAGGATTTTAAATAGCACTAACCAAACCGATCAATATAACACAAGCTTTAAAAGAGCTTTGAATCTTGGTGTTTATAGTGCTGATTTGGGTTACATTAATACATTTGACAAAAACACGATTGTAATTGATTATCTGGTTGCAGTAAAATCATTGGCAGAAGGAATTAAAGTTGGACAGTTTTTTGATTTTAATTCATTAAAAAGACTTGCGACCAATAGTAATAATCTTGATTCATTGATGCAGATCTCTATTTCCAGCTTCAATAAGATGGATTCTTACCTACGTAGTCAAAATCGTAGCAATGTTTCTTCACTTATTATCACAGGAGCCTGGATTGAAGGTTTATACATCACAGGAAAAGTTATTGAACAAACGAATGATGAAAATTTAATCAAGCGTATTGGTGAGCAGAAAGATATCATTAATATTCTTGAAATTATTTTGAAGAACTATAGCAGTCAACCAAATTTTTCAGAGTTAGCTGATCAGCTTGGTAATTTGAAAGAGGCTTATAAAGATGTTAAGATAACAACTGAAGTTGGTGAACCAACTACTGTTGAGAAAGATGGTAAACTGGTAATCATTCAGGATGAGATCAGCCATATTGAAATTACACCTGAGCAAGTAACTGCCATCATCGCTGAGATCAATGCTTTACGTGAATTCATTGTGTCATAAATTTGAATAATCTTTAAAAAGTTTATTTTTGTCACATTAATTTTACTGATCCACATAAAATTACGAACATGAAGAAGTCATTATATACACTACTATTTCTATTAACAGCTTTTGCATTTGCAGGTCACGCACAATGTGGCGATGACTTATTAAAGGAAGCTTTGAAAGAAATGGGAAGCAGTCAATACATCAAAGATTTTACAATCGAACTTATTAAAGAAAAGAAAGATGTAAAAACTGGATATATTAAGTTTTCTATTTTCTTAAATAGCAACACACAATATAAATTCAACGTTGCCAATGGAATATCCAATGTTGATAAGGTTGTGATGCAATTAAAAGATAAAGAAGACACAAAGGTTCTTGCCAGCAATTTATATAATGGCAAAACATTCGACGAGTTTAGTTTTGTTTGTCGAAAAGCAGGGGTTTATAACCTATTATTCTCTTTCAAAGGAGGCCAGGAAGGTTGCGCTAAAGCAGTGATGTCGCTGGTAAAACAAATGCAGTAAGAAATTACACAAGATATTAAAAAGGTCATTGATTATTCAATGACCTTTTTTGTTGCCCTTTGTTTTATCCACTTATAAAGTTGAATATTCAAGGCGATTAATAAAAAACCATAAATACTATCCTCAACAGGTATTGTTCCTATCCTGATTCCAAGATTTTCCTGATTGTTATACCAAACAATTGGTTCAGCTATCCATGAGCCGGTTAAAATTCCATTACTTGCCATAAAAAAGGGTATAATTAACAAATAAGAAAGATATATCCAGGCTAAACTGGTACGACTAAAATAAATGGTCAACAGAAATATTCCTGCAGATAAAAAGGTTATAAAAGTGTACAACCGATTAAAACTTATAATTGCCAAACCAATTAAGAAAATAGCCATAATCAGACTTAACGATCTTTCAATATGTCTCAGAAAGTTTTGACGAAGCAAATATTTTAATGCATACCAGGTAAAAACACAAGCATACGGAATAAATATAAAAAACAAGATTTCTTCGATCGGGAGGTTTAATATATAGAGTCCGGTAAGATAATCCGCATTAAATCCCCAAATACCAGCTTCAGTAAAAAAATAGTCCCAGATGATGAATAATAAACCTACTAACAGATTAGCTGGTAAAAAATACTTCCATTCTTTATAAAAAGGATGTTTAGGATAAAAGCTGGCAATGAGCGGTATTAGAATACAACTCAAATCAACAAACAGGTATGTCAAATTTTGCCAATTCAAATCAGTCCGCTTTTAATCTCCTGAACTGACAAATGTTTGGCCTCTTCCATAAATCTTTTGGGTACATAAAGCATCCCAAAACATTTACCTCCTTTATGGTGACTCTTATGTGCTAACCATAGTCCTTTGAAGTAAGTATGCTCAACATTCTTCATCCAATTAAATCGTTGATGTATATATACGTCATGAATGAGAAAATAAGCCATCCCATAAAAGAAAATACCCAAGCCAATAAAGAACATATAGTTTAAAACAGGATTAAACCCAAAATAGAATAGCAGAATACTAGGTGTGGCAAAAATGATAAAAAACGAATCATTCTTCTCAAAGGTTGTTTCATGCACTAAATCATGATGATCCTCATGCAATACCCATAAAAACCCATGCATAATGTATTTGTGAGTAAACCATGTTATCCCTTCCATCAATAAGAAAGTAAGAATGACAATTAGAATATATAAAAACAACATAAGCAACATTTTATTGATTAATATTCTTGTTCATCAAATCCTTCACTTCATCTCCAATTAATGACTTATCTAATTTATTCGTAATAAATTCCTTATCCTCTACTTTGTTAGATGAATATCCAAGAAAAAAAGGGGCATTTGTCTGAACTAAAAAACGAACATATCTTCCATCAATGCAATTTGGGTATTTCTCAATATAATTTTCAAGCAGCTTTTTCCCCTTATTGAAAAACTGTAGTTTACGATAAGGAGAAACAATGTATTGCGCTTTTTGCATATATGCCGATGCCAGGTAAGCATCTCTAATATCAAGTTCACATTCATTCAATATAGATATAAACTTATTTAGTTTATCGTCACTATCTATATTATGATAGGCCAACCTAATCGAATCAGTCTCTATTCCAGAGAAAAGCAGTACACTTATTAAAGCAAGAGCAGGCATTTACAAAATATTTAACTTATAGCGCACATATGCTTTTAAAAGAATCTCCATCTTCAGAAAATTATTAACCCGTACCCTTTCTTTCATTATTTTCTTGCTATCCGTTACTTTTAATTCTCTTAGCAAACGCATGTAATATCTGTAAGCCAGATAAACCCCTAATCGGCCTTCCATCGGTAGCCGTACAATTCCCTTGTAGGCTTCTTTAAAATCAGATTCTATATCTTTTATTATATCTTGTTTGGTATTTTCATTTAAAGTATAATTCTGAAGATTTGGAAAATATGATCTTCCTAGATTCAATGTATCATCTTTCAAGTCACGCAAAAAATTGACCTTCTGAAAAGCTGAACCTAATCTTCTGGCGAATGGCTCCAACTCAGCATAACGCTTTTCGTCACCTTTAACAAAAACCTTCAGGCACATTAAACCAACCACATCCGCCGAACCATAAATATATTCGGCATATTCTTCAACTGTTTTATAGTTGGTTTTATACAAATCCATTCTCATACTTCTCATAAAATCATCCACTAGATTGTATAATTTGTATTGATGAACTATCTCCTGAAAAGCATTCAAAATTGGATTCATACTAATTTTTCGATCAAGTGCTTTTTGGTAATTCTCCTCAAATTCGTTGAATAACTCATCCTGATTGTATGAATCGAAAGTGTCTACTATTTCGTCAGCATACCTGACAAAACCATAAATGGCATAGATAGCCGGCCTTACCGAAGGAGCAAGTAGAGTGATTGCTTTTGAGAATGAAGTACTGTAGGTTTTGGTTACCAATCTACTACAGCTATAGCTCGATTTATCAAACAACTGTTTCATGGTTTTCTGGTTTTAGTGATTAATGAACTAACAACTTTACCGGAAATCAATGAGGGCGGAACTCCCGGTCCTGGAACGGTCAACTGTCCGGTGAAATAAAGATTTTTCACCTTAGCACTTTTTAATTTGGGTCTCAAAACATGTGTTTGTAACAAAGTATTTGCTAAACCATATGCATTTCCTTTATATGAATTATAGTCAGATACAAAGTCGCTTACACCATATGTCTCTTTAAATAAAACATGATCTTGAAGTTTTTGTTTAGTTAACTTTTCCAGTCTTGAAATAATAATATTAAAATATTTTTCTCTTATCTGATCAGAATCATCCAAACCGGCTGCAATAGGAATCAGAAATATTCCTGCCTCTTTTCCATCCGGCGCAACGCTAGAATCTGTAATACTTGGAAAGCTTGCATAAAAGAGTGGATCTTCGGGCCAACATTTATTATCATAAATAGCTGCGGCATGTTTTTCAAAGTCTACATCAAAAAACAATGTATGATGAGATAGATTTATCAGTTTTTTATCAAACCCTACATAAAACAATAAAGCAGATGGAGCAAAAGTTTTATTTCCCCAATAACCTTCGGAATATTGCCGATACTTCTGAGGTAACAATTGTTCGGTAAAATGATAATCAGCACCACTTAAAATAATGTCAGCTGTATATTTTTTATCATTAACAATAACTCCACGGGCATTACCATTCTCAACAATTATCTCATTAACCGGGCTATCCAACACAATTTCAACACCTAATTTCTCTGCTAATTTCTGCATTGCTTTTGCCACTTCAAACATACCACCTTGAGGATGCCAGGTTCCAAGTTTAAAATCAGCATAATTCATAAAGCTGTAAAACGAAGGTGTCGTAGACGGTTTTGCACCTAAAAACAAAACCGGGAATTCAAGAATCTTTCTCAATTCCGGACTCTTAACAACACTTTTTACTCTTTTTTGAATGGTACTGATGAATGAGCCCAGTTTTAAAGCTGTTTGTGGTGTTACAATCTCCATAATATTCTGACCCGGCTTATATACTAAATCTTTTATGGCTATTTCATAGTTTGATTCGGCCTCAGAAATAAACTTTTGTAGTTTATAAGAACTACCTGATTCAATATTTTCGAAGGTTCGTTTAATATCTTCAAAGTCAGCTGAGATTTTTACGGAATGGTCTTCATCAAAAAAAACTTCATAAGCGGGATCAAGTTTCTTTAAACTGTAGAAGTCTTCAGGTTTTTGATTAAAATCAGCAAAAAAAGATTCAAACACATCTGGCATCCAATAAAAAGTTGGACCCATATCAAAAGTAAATCCATCCTTCTTAAGCTGTCTGGCTCTTCCACCTGCATAGCTATTCTTTTCAAAAACAGTAACAGAATAACCAGACTGAGCTAAATAACAGGCAGCTGATAAAGATGAAAATCCGGCACCTACAATAATCACTTTTTTATGGCTCACTTTGTTTAATTATTTTTTATATTTATTAAACACTCAAATAAAAGATAAGTTCATCCGAAATAGAAAATATTTTATAACTCATCTTTAAAACAATCTTCATTTGGATTTAAGTAGGTCATTTAGTTAATTGCTTATGAAAAATAAATCTATGGACTTAAAGATTCTTTCAGCTAACTATAAAATTGAAGAGCAAATATCAAATGGATTATTTATCGGATCGAGAAAGACGGATAACCGAAAGGTAATGATCAAAAAAGCCAAACATAAAAACCATGGATATCTCGAATCTTTTGAAAGATTTTCACAAATACATCATCATTCAATAGCTAATACACTGGAATTAATAAATGATTCAGGCGATCTATATGTTGTTCGTGAATATCATCAGGGAACAAGCCTTAAAACTATTCTTGATACAAGATCGATTTACCATAAAGTAAGTGAGCGCTTTTTTATTCAACTAACCATAGAGTTATTAAAAACCGTTGATCTTCTTCACCAGTCGAATGTTCTTCATCTTGATCTTAAACCGGCTAATATCATCATTAAGCATAAAGAAAGTGAAACTCCATCTGAATGGAAGCCGGAAAATATCCTGCTTATCGATTTTGAGCAGTCATTATGCTTTCCGGTAGAGAAAGGTCTGCGAAACCGTTTTACTTTAATTTATAGCCCTCCTGAGCAACTATTAAATAGATTGCATTTATTAAAACCATCGAGTGATATCTCGGCAATAGGTATTCTGTTATACGAGATGATTGCAGGTAGTGCCCCTTATTGCGACTGTAATCCTGAAATGTTATTACATCTCCAGTTAACTTATCCAATTAAGAAAAGGCCAACTATGAGAGATGAATTTTTTGAAATAATTCATAAAGCTTCATATAAATCACCCTTCCCAAAACCACCAAGAATGCTTGATTACGATACCATTGATGATATTTTATCCAAAGGAATTAACGAAAGATATCAATCGTGTGGTGAGATGATTACGGCACTTAACAATTACCTTGAATTAATAAAGGATTATGATCCTTCGTGGTGGCATAAGATGTTAAGACGTCTTGGTTTCTAATTATATCTACATCAATATTCCCCAGAATACCATCAAAAAACCGAGAAAAAATCCGGTATGAACCTGAGCCGGGGTATGTGCATTTAGGTATAATCTTGCACCTCCAACAAATCCTGAAATGAGCACAACGGCAGAGAATACAATCCATATATCCAGACCAAAACGCATGGATAATGCCAACATGGCTCCTGCCAGACCACCAATCCCAATCATATGCATACTAATCTTCCAAAAGAATGTCACTGCCATTGCAACAATAATGGTTACCAGGGTAGCCAGCATAAAACCTTTTATAAAATAGGGTACAACCGGAAATCGAACAAGAAAATAATAACCTAGTAAATAAAACAAACCTGTGAAGGCAACAGGTAATAAACGCTCTTTCCGTTCTTCCATATAAACCGATTTGATCACACCTAAAAGTAAAAAGAGTGGAATTAAGCTTAATGGAAGAATGCAGGTGCTTAAAAACACAATTAAATAGACAATTCGTTGATGCTCAATTGGCATGTATGAAAAATGTCCACCTACATTAAAAATGAGAAATAACCCAATAGTTGGGATTAACAAAGGGTGAAATATAGTTGAGATTACTCTGGAAAAAACTTTCATTTCAGACAGCTATAGCTCTTTTCTTAATCGTGCCACCGGAATACCTAACTGTTCACGGTATTTTGCAACGGTACGACGTGCAATATTATATGATTTTTCTTTCAAGATACTGGCCAATTTATCATCTGTCAACGGCTTTCGCTTATCTTCATTCTCGATACATTCTTCGAGAATCTTTTTGATTTCACGAGTACTTACTTCCTCTCCGGTATCAGTTTGCATACCTTCGGAGAAGAAATACTTAAGCGGGAAGATTCCAAAATGCGTTTGTATATATTTACTGTTCGAAACTCTTGATATAGTAGAGATATCCAGATTAGTAACATCTGCAATATCCTTTAAAATCATTGGCTTCATCTTGGTTTCATCACCTTCAACAAAATACTCTTTCTGATATTCAAGAATTGCTTCCATCACAGTTAATAAGGTATTTTGCCTTTGCTTAATAGCATCAATAAACCATTTGGCCGAATCAAGTTTCTGCTTCACAAACATCACAGCATTCTTCTTATCTTCGGTTTGATTTTTCTTATTGGCACTATAATCTTCAAGCATGTCAGCATACGTATTACTGATACGCAATTCTGGCACATTTCTGTTATTCAGACTAAGCTCAAATTTCTCATCCTCAACATCCAGAATAAAATCAGGAATGATGTGCTGAACCGTTTTGGTCATGGTATTGCTATATGAGCTGCCCGGTTTAGGATTTAACTTTAGTACTTCTGCCAAAGCATCCTTCAACTCATCTTCATCAATATGAAGACGTTTTGTTATTTTATCGTAATGTTTACGAGTAAATTCTTCGAAATGATATTTTAATACCTGAAAAGCATTCTCTACATCCGGAATGGTTCTGTCTTTTCTGCTGATTTGCAGCAACAGACATTCCTGTAGATCCCTCGCACCAACTCCTGCCGGATCGAAGTCCTGAACAATCTCCAAAACATCAAGAGCTTCTCGTTCATCAACCTCAATATTTTGAGCAAAAGCAAGGTCATCAATAATCTCATCCACTTCACGACGAAGGTATCCATCCTCATCGATGTTACCAATAATATATTCGGCAATCTCATGCTGACGTTCAGTAAGCCTGCGAAGCCCTAACTGGGCAATCAGATGTTCATGAAAAGTGGTTCCATTTGAGAACGGAATATCTTCATGCTTATCATCCTTCGAGAAGTTTCTTTGTTGCAGTTTATAAGCAGGAATATCCTCATCAGTGATGTAATCATCAATCGACATTTCATCACGTTCATTTTCTGGCTCCTTATAATCCTGATCATCACTATCAGGATCTGCAGGTTGTTCACGCTCCAACTCTAATACAGGATTCTCTTCAATTTCCTTTTTAATACGTTGCTCAAGCTGAGCTGTAGGTATCTCAAGAAGTTTTATCACCTGTATTTGAAGCGGTGATAACTTTTGAAGAAGCTTTTGTTGTAAATTCTGTTTTAACATCCCCTTAATCTTTATTCAACTCAGTTGGCACGAAATTTACTTTCCGTTTTACAGAAGATAGAACAATCCCTGAACAACTATCAACAAAATTAAAATTTATTCCTCAAAACAGACAGTCGGCCTGTTATTTTTAACGATTAATTACATAATAAAAAAGCCGGCTATTCATAACCGGCTTCTATATCATCTCATAATATCTTAAAATTCTGCTGTTTTAGGTGTACGTGGGAACGGAATTACATCTCTGATATTACCCATTCCTGTCACAAATAACATCAAACGCTCAAAACCTAATCCAAATCCACTGTGAACTACCGAACCAAAACGACGGGTATCAAGATACCACCACATTTCTTCTGCCGGAATTTCCATTTCAGTCATTCTGTTATAAAGCTTATCATAGTTTTCTTCACGCTGTGAACCACCAATAATTTCACCAATCTGAGGGAATAAAACATCCATTGCCCGAACAGTTTTACCATCCTCATTTTGCTTCATATAGAACGCTTTGATATCTTTAGGATAATCTGTCAGGATAACCGGTTTTTTGAAATGCTTTTCAACCAGGTAACGTTCATGCTCAGACTGTAGATCACTACCAAATCCATCAATAGGATATTTAAATTTACCTTTCTTATTCGGTTTTGAATTTTTAAGTATATCAATCGCTTCGGTATAAGGTAAACGGATAAAATCATTAGACAATACAAATTCAAGCTTCTCGATTAACTCCATGGTTTTATCTTCAGCTTTTTTACCTTTTTCCTCTTCCTGTAATCGATTACTTAAGAATTTGAGATCATCCAAACAGTTATCTAATGCATATTTGATCAGAAACTTAAGGAATTCCTCAGCAAGATCCATATTATCGTTCAAATCATAGAAAGCCATTTCCGGTTCAATCATCCAGAACTCGGCAAGGTGACGGGAAGTATTTGAGTTTTCGGCTCGGAAAGTAGGCCCAAAAGTATAAATTTCGCCCATCGCCAAAGCAGCCAACTCTCCTTCTAACTGTCCTGAAACAGTTAGGTTAGTGGCTTTTCCAAAGAAATCTTCTTTAAAATTAATATCTCCTTCTTCCGTTCTTGGCAGATTATCTAAATCAAGGGTAGTTACTTTAAACATCTCACCTGCACCTTCAGCATCTGAAGCTGTAATAATCGGAGTATGGATATTAAGAAAACCTTTCTGTGTAAAAAACTGATGAACGGCAAAGATCATAGCATGACGTACACGAGCGATAGCACCAAAAGTGTTTGTACGGAAACGCAAGTGAGCAATCTCACGTAAGAATTCAAGGCTATGCTTTTTAGGTTGAAGCGGATATTTATCCACATCACAATCACCCATTACCTCAATTTCTTTAGCTAAAACCTCAACAGCCTGTCCACTACCTGTTGATGCACATACCTCTCCATTAATAGATACAGCAGCTCCTGTTGTGATTCTTTTCAATTGAGACTCATCAAAATTAGGTACATCAACAACTATTTGCAAATTATGGATACATGTACCGTCATTCAATGCAACAAAATTAACTTGCTTATTTCCTCGCTTGGTTCTAACCCAACCTTTCACATTAACTATTTGACCTGTTTCTGTAGTTTTTAGCAGGTCGGTAATTTTAGTACGACGTATCTGTTCCATATTGTATTCTTAAATTATTTCAGGAAATGCAAAATTAATGATTTGTTTTTATTGTATGTAAACTTGATGGGTAAATGCAAGAATAAACATCAAATATCTTTCAAATTAGTAATAAAAAAAGGTGACCATTAGAAAATGACCACCTCTATTTATTATCTAAGGTCTTTTATTTCTTTGTAAACTGTTCCATTTTATTGTCGTAATTGATATAGTATTTACCTTTTTCAAGTGAAGCCACATTAACTTCTCCTGAATAACCCTTAAATACAATACCTCCATACTCATCATAAATTTCGTAAAGTGTTGGAGCAGTAAAAGTCAATACATCGTCTACCTTATTTGATGATAAAGTAACTTCAGCTTTAGTTGAGATAAATGTAACCTCATCAGAATAACGAGGCTTTTTACGATAATCAACTTGCTTTATTCTAAACTTATTCTCACCGGCATGCTGACGCACTTCTGCTTCATACTTGCTTTCAGTCGCAGTTCCCTTACCATTAATCTCACCTACTTTCACCCATTTGTTCCAACGGTACTGTTCGATAACATATGGTAATGATCCGGCTTCATTCTTAGAAGTCCAGCTGATCTTACCATCGGTTACATTGATATTGGTAACATCAAAAGTAGCCCTTGCATTTAATACTTCAGGATTTAATACCTTAGGTGCACAATCTTCTTTGTACTTAATGCCAACACTGATAGGCTGGCCAATACTAAACTCGTATACCGTTAAATCAACCTCAAATGCACTTGAGTTAATTTCATCTGTTGTTGTTTGCCCGTTTACTGTTACTTCGTAAACACAAAAACCAACACCGGAAGCTGCAAAAGGATTCTTTACATATAAGTTTTCGCCCTGAAAGGTACCATTCAATACCATTTCACCGGCAAAAAGGCTACTTAAAGAAACAACAGTCGCAAAACAAGCAAAAAGTATTTTTTTCATGCTAGGCTTGATCTAGATTTATTTTGGGAAAGCAATTTAAAAAACATAATTACCATTGCAAAATTTTCATTCTCAGATAAGGCAAAAAATCCACTATTTATATTCTTTTTTTGACAAAAAGAGATTTTAGCCCTCCGGATCAACCCAATCTCCGTTCTGTTTTATCAATTCAATCAGTTCATCAACGGCTTGTTCGCCAGGTAAATTTCTTTTAACCAGTTCTCTGTTTTTAAATAAACTTACCGTTCCCGGACCAGAGCCAATGTAACCATAATCAGCATCAGCCATTTCACCAACACCATTTACGATACACCCCATCACACCAATCTTTAAACCCTTGAGATGAGAAGTTTTACTCTTAATCTTCCGGGTAGTTTCCTGTAACGAGAATAATGTACGTCCACAACCGGGACATGAAATGAATTCTGTTTTGGTAAATCTAACCCTTGAAGCCTGAAGGATACCAAATGAAATATTTGTTAATTCGCTTTTAGAAACAGCTCCCGTATTACTTAGCATTATCCCATCCACAAAACCATCCAGTAACAACAATCCAGCATCAGCGGCAGATTTAATCTGTAAATCTTCAAGGTTATCCTCGCTGTAATCATTCATTAATACCACCGGATGAGTTAATCCAAGTTCATCCATCTTAAATATCAAAGCTCGTTGTTCAACAGGCCTGTTTATATGGTTCGAATAGGCTAATACAATAATGTTTTGATTGCTCTTTAATTTTTCAATAATTTGTTGATCCAATTCGGACAATGAAAGCTTCACAAAAACCGGTTTCACAGATTCAATTGACTCTTTCAACTCAAATGCAGTCACTAACGGGTAGACATTATCTCCCAATTCCGGCTTCCAGTTTTTGTAGGGAATAACATATGCCCTGCTGCTATCAGGTTTATCAATCTCATCAACCAACAGATAGTCTGCCTTTTGCTTTTCATTATCGGCTTCACCAACAACAACTGCTACATTCTCACCACCAATATTCAAAACTGCATGAGACTTTCTTTTATTATACTCATAAGGAGTAAAGGATGTCACCATACCAACGGGAATTGAATCATGATCTTTTCGTTGGATGATATAGTTAACCAATTTCTGAGCTACCGGAACTTCTTTCTCAGGATCTTCAGTTAACGAAACACGAATGGTATCACCCAAACCATCGGCCAATAAAGTACCTGACCCAACAGCAGATTTAATGCGTCCCTCATCTTCACTGCCTGCCTCAGTAACTCCCAGATGTAAAGGATAATTCATTTTTTCCTTTTTCATACTGGCAACCAGTAATCGTACAGTATGAACCATAATTCGTGTATTGCTTGCTTTTATACTCAATACAATATCATTAAAATCAAGCTCGCGACACATGCGCAAATATTCCATACACGATTCCACCATTCCTTGTGGCGTATCACCATATCTGCTCATAATACGATCGGACAGTGAGCCATGATTGGTTCCGATACGAATAGCTGTATTATTCTCTTTACAAATTCTGATAAAAGGCTTTAGTTTAGATTTAGCTGATTCCAGCTCTTCGTCGTAAGCCTCGTTGGTATAATCAATCAGATTGAATTTTTTGGCACCACCTGCGAAATTACCCGGATTGATACGAACCTTCTCTACTTTTTCTGCAGCAATCTCAGCAGCATTAGGATTAAAATGAATATCGGCAACAATAGGAGCATTATATCCCTTATCCAGCAAAACCTTTTTAATATTCTCAAGATTATATGCTTCCCGTCTACCCTGAGTGGTAATACGAACAATATCAGCTCCTTCATCCAGAATACTTATCACCTGACTGGCTGTACCTTCAGTATCAAGTGTATTGGTAGTTGTCATTGACTGAATTCGGATGGGAGCCTCACCTCCGATTGTCGTATTTCCAACCTTTACTTCTATAGTTGGATTTCGATGATAATTAAAAAGGTCTTCGCAATAGATTGGTTCTTCCAACATGATTGAAAATTTATCTCATTTACTTAACAGCAACACAAAAGTAATACAATGCATCAAGGATTGCTTTAACTTGCTTATTACTTTTTTATAACTTTATTGCCAATAAATAACAAAGTATGTCGATAGTAGTTAAAGGTATTGCGAAAAATTTTGGCCAGCAAAAGGCACTTGATCAGGTTTCGTTCAATATTAAAAGCGGTGAAATCGTTGGCTTTCTGGGACCTAACGGAGCCGGTAAATCAACCATGATGAAGATCATTACCGGATTACTTACTCAATCAGTAGGTAGTGTTGAAGTATGTGGCCTGAATAATAGCAATATCAATAAAGACTATCGACGCAAAATTGGTTATCTGCCGGAGCATAATCCACTATACCAGGATATGTATGTGAAAGAATATCTGCAAATGGTTGGCGGTGTTTATAAACTCCCAAACCTCAAAGAGAGAGTTAATGAGATGATTGACCTCACCGGCCTGGAAAGAGAACAACACAAAGTGATTGGCAGCCTCTCTAAAGGATACCGGCAAAGGGTTGGTCTGGCTCAGGCTTTGATTCATAACCCGGAGGTTTTAATACTTGACGAACCTACAACAGGTCTGGATCCAAATCAGATACTTGAAATCAGAAACCTCATTACCAACATAGGCAAAGAAAAAACTGTAATGCTAAGTACGCACATCATGCAGGAAGTTGAGGCCATATGTGAACGGGTGATTATTCTTAACAGGGGCAAAATAGTGGCTGATTCGCCGGCTTCGCAACTTGATACTCTAAAAGGAGAATCAGAAGTAATTGTTGATGTAGAATTCAATAAAGAGTGTGACCTCAACAAGCTTCTTCAATTAGAAGGAGTACAGTCTGTTGAAAAAGCATCTTCTACGCATTACAAAATCAAATCCAATCCTAAAGCAGATATTCGCCCGACTGTTTTCCAGTTTGCTGTTGATAACCAATTGATCATTCTGGGTATGTCAAGAAAGGAAATGGGTCTGGAAGAGTTATTTCATCAGCTTACTCAATAAAAAAGATGCTTGCTTAAACTTTCCCTATCCTCAGATTGTAGTAATGGGAAACTTTAACGATGGATTTAGGAATTAAAAACCAAACATTCCTGGTTGGTGGTTGTACTGCCGGTTTTGGCAAGGCAACAACTGAGGCTTTACTGAATGAAGGAGCAAAAGTTATAGGTGTTGCCCGTAAAGAGGAAGGTTTAATTCAGTTACATACCAAGTATAAAAAGTCTTTTATCCCATTAGCCGGAAATATTACAACTTCCGACACGATAAATACAGCTGTTAACTTGGCGAAACAAGAAAATATATCAGGCGTTTTGATAAATGCAGGTGGCCCTCCGGCTATGTCATTCGAAGAAACCCGTCTTTCGGATTGGGATGAAGCATACCGTAATTTGCTTCGCTGGAAAGTAGAATTAACCCATAAACTACTACCTCATTTTAAAGAAAAGCAATACGGCCGGATAGTTTTTATCGAAAGTTCATCAGTTAAACAACCCTACGAAAACCTGGTACTCAGTACTTCATTGCGATTGGCGGTGGTGGGCATGATGAAAACAGTTTCGCAGGAAGTCAGTGGTCAGAATATTAACTTTAACATGATTGCTCCGGGCTCTCATAACACCTCAGCCATCAATCGTTTAATTGAAAAGAAAAGTCAGGTAACAGGTGATGACTTTGACAAGGTGAAGCAACAATTTATTGATGCCATCCCAGCCAAACAATTTGGTAATCCTGAATACTTGGGTAGTTTGGCAACCTGGTTACTGTCGCCTTTAGCTGAGTTCGTTACCGGTCAGGTTTATGCCATTGAAGGAGGGGCTGTACGATCAACCTTATAACAAAGGGCTAAATAATCGGGCAAAGGATTCCTTTGTCTTTTGCCATAAAGGTCGTTTAATCCATTGGCTTAGAATAATTTTATTCGACTCCATCAAATCATCCATAAAATATCCTTTCACCTCTTTGGCTGTATCTTCATTATAGATAAAAGCATTCACCTCAAAGTTCTGCTCAAAACTTCTGAAATCCATGTTAGCTGTCCCAATCACACATAATTGGTCGTCAACCACCATCATTTTACTATGAAGGAAACCCGGTTGATAATAATAAAATTTCACCTCCGATTCCAACATCTCTTTGATGTATGACTTGGTGCATAAAGCTGTAAAATAGGCATCACTCTTTTCAGGAATCAAAATTCGCACATCCACACCACCTAAAGCAGCCGCTTTGAGAGCCAGTAATACACTTTCGGAAGGCATGAAATAAGGCGTTGTGATATAAACATATTTCTGAGCCATTGAAATGGCCTGATACAATCCCATCATAATGCCCGGCCAATCAGTATCGGGGCCGCTGGCAACAATTTGCATTACTTTATCGCCAATGGGTTCCTTTGGTGGAAAATAAAACCGTTCAGCAATATCTTTCTGGCTAACAAAATACCAATCAGTCAGAAATACAGTTTGAAGGGCATTAACAGCATCACCCATCACCTGCAAATGCATATCACGCCATATGCCATAATTTGGATGACCTTCGATGTATCGGTTAGCAACATTTAAACCGCCAACAAAACCGATCTCTCCATCCACCACCACAATCTTTCGATGGTTACGATAATTTACTTTTGCTGTAAAGGTTGGGAAACGAACCTGTAAAAAGCTATATGCTTCAATCCCGTCTTTCTGAAGACCTTTAAAAAAATCTTTTTTCAGCTCCCAGCTCCCAACATCGTCTACTAAAAAGCGAACTTCAACACCTTCCCTGGCTTTTTCTTTAAGCATCTCAAGAATCTGATTACCAATAGCATCAAGATCAAAAATATAAAACTCAAGATGAATAAATTTCTTAGCTTTTTTTAGCGCCTCGATGATCGCATCGAATGTAGCCCTCCCGTTATTCAGCACTTTAACACGGTTACCAATGGTAACAATAGAAGATGAATTATTCAGAAGTAACTGCACCAACTTCATGTTTCTTCCCAGCTCTGGATGATCATTCATCTCACCTTCGGCCAGCTTATGGCTCTGAGAATGGGCAATGGAAGTAAGTAAATCGTGATTTTTTAGACCTTTTCGGGCTATGATCTTTTCTTTCCTTAAGTTCTGCCCGAAGAAAATATAAAAAATAATGCCCAAACCCGGCAGAAGCAGTAAAACCAAAATCCAGGAAATCGCTTTTAGAGGGCTTCGGTTTTCGTGCATAATCAACACAATAATCACCAGCATTGTGAAAAAATAAGCCGCTTTCACAATGGTAATTAAGGTTGGTGATATGGTATCGACAAAATCCATCTTTACCTTTTAATTTAGGATAAAACCCTTACGGTTACTGCTAAAATACAATATTATTACGATACACAAACAACCGACTATCACCAAATTCTTTTTGATCTATACAATCTGCATTTATTACAGGAGCTTTTATTCCAGTTCCAAAAAAAGTATTACCAATGTATTTATAGGCCTCATCCCAAAGATTATGCATGATAAAAGAATCTAGAGTAGCCCTTCCACCTTCAATAATTATTGATTGAATTCCTTTCTCCCAAAGGATTTGAAGAATCTGTTCGGGTAAACGGTTATCAAAATCAGCCTGAATGTATTCTATATTATTCTCCATTTCATTTTTAAGAGAATTAATTACAATTGTTGGAGCGGAACCATCCAATAAATGATAATCTGAAGTGAGCTGACATCTTCTGTCAATCACAACTCTCAAAGGCTGTGGACCATCCCAGTCTCTGACAGTTAGTGATGGATTATCTTTTAAAGCAGTATTGGTCCCCACCAATATTGCCTGCTCTGTACTTCGCTGCTTATGAACAGCTTTACGGGCCCACTCATTGGTAATCCATGTTGGTTGACCAAACAGATTACTTTCACGATCGATATCAATAAAACCATCCAGAGTCTGGGCCCATTTTAGAATTACGTATGGCTTTTTTTTGTTGTGATAAGTGAAAAAACGACGATTTAAATCGCGACTTTCTTTTTCAAGTATTCCATACTCCACCTTAACTCCGGCCTTTTCCATCATTTCAACTCCTTTTCCTGCTACTTCCGAAAAATCATCGATACAACCAATGACCACATGAGGTATTTTTTCATCAATGATAAGTTTAGAACAGGGAGGTGTTTTTCCGTAATGCGCACAAGGTTCAAGATTCACATACAAAGTAGATTCTTTCAAAAGAGTCTTATCTTTAACAGAATTAACTGCATTTACTTCAGCATGAGGTTCACCTGCCTTTCGATGATAACCTTCACCTATTATTCGACCATTATAAACAATTACACTTCCAACCATTGGATTTGAGTAGGTATGGCCTTCGGCCAATTGGGCAAGCTGCAAGCAACGCTGCATATATTTCTCGTGTTGTGAAAGTGTATTCATTGCGGTTTTGTAAATTTGCGTCACAAGATACAAAAAATGGCTCTCAAAGGAATTCAAGAATTTAAAGCTTTACTGTCTGATAAACTTCGTAATCTCTACCCTAAAACCGAGATAATGCAACTTAGTAAGCTAATATTACAGGATGTATTAAAAGTTAATTCAACTCAGTTACTTCTCATTCAGGATGAATGTTTTAATAAAGAACAGACAGATCTACTAGAGCAAATAGCTGACAGATTAGCTGATTCAGAACCATTACAATACATTCTGGGCCATACTGAGTTTTACGATTTAGATTTAAAAGTTGCTAAAGGAGTTTTAATACCACGCCCTGAAACGGAAGAGCTGGTTCATTGGATTTTAAACGATCCCCAAGCTGACAAATCAAGAATTTTGGATATCGGAACCGGAAGTGGCTGTATTCCGCTTGCCTTAAAGAATAATCTGAATCATGCGCAAGTTGAAGCATGGGACATTTCAGATGATGCATTGAGTATTGCAAAAGACAATGCAACCAGACATGGCTTAGAAGTTACTTTTAAAAAAGTTGATGTGTTGCAAGCAATATCTGTCAGCACTCCTTTTACATGCATTGTAAGTAATCCACCCTATGTGCGAAATCTTGAAAAAGAAATGATGGAAGCCAACGTTCTTCAGCATGAACCACACCTGGCCCTATTTGTTGAAGATGATGATCCTTTAGTGTTTTATCGAGCCATTGCGAAGCTCAGTTTGAAAGCATTGACTAAAAATGGCTCACTATTTTTTGAGATTAACGAATATCTTGAAAAAGAAATGAAAGAACTTTTAGAATCGCTGGGATATACAAATATTGAATGCCGAAAGGATTTGCAGGGAAAAGCCAGAATGATGAAGGCTACATTAGCTTAACCAACTCTTCGTGTGCCATCATTTTAACTTCCTGAAAAAACTTTAGAAACTCATCATTAAACTCATTGTCAAACAGCCTCATCTGCTCCACTGCCCAATCTGCATGTGCTGGTAAAGATGAATAATTTGACATGATCTGCAGACTGCGATGGATACCGTCAACAGTGGCGTAGGTTTCCAATCTTCGGCTCTTCACCATAAAAGGAAGAAAACTTTTGACTTCTTTCGGTAATTTAAAATAATTGCTCAACAAATTTTTATGCACTTTCGATACAAATTTAGTCAACGAAACATCTGAAAATGTGGTCCAGTTTTTTCCCAAATAATGATCGTAAAACACATCAATTACAATACCTGAATACCGTCCGTACTTTTCTGTCAGCCGTCGAGCACTTTGTTTTACAATTGGGTGAGTATCGGTAAAAGAATCAATTTTTCTATGAAGTAAAATACCTTTCTGTATGGCCGGAGCATACCTCAGGTAATTTCGGCCTTTAACATGATCACCAATAAAATTACCAATCTGCACCAACGGATCATTTCCTGAAAGATATAAATGAGCTAAAAAATTCATACAAAACTAATAAAGGTAATAAATCGGCCCTTTTTATTCAAAACCAAAAAGCTGTTTCTTAACATATTGCCAGCCTTTACTATTTGCTCAGGAAGACTTAAATTTATGATAAGCAATGAATAATCAGAACGTTTGAACACCGATCTGAAATATAACAAACCAATTAACAAATTGTATGGGGCTGTTTACAAATATACCCATATAAATGTTGAGGATAGCCCCACATCCTAAAACAACGCGTATGAAACGAGTCATCATTATTGGAGCTGCCGGAAGAGACTTCCACAACTTCAACACTTATTTCAGGCATAACAACGAATACACTGTTGTAGCCTTTACAGCGGCTCAAATACCAGACATCGAAGGTAGAAAATATCCGGCCGAATTAGCTGGCCGAAAATACCCTGATGGAATCCCTATTTACGCTGAGAAAGATTTAGAAAAGTTGATTGTTGAATATGAGGTAAATATTTGTGTGTTCTCATACAGCGATGTTCCTTACAAAAGAGTAATGGAAGTATCTGCAAGGGTTAATTCAGCAGGAGCATCATTCATGCTATTGGGACCGAATGATACAATGATTAAAAGTAGCAAACCAGTGATTTCGGTTTGTGCTACCAGAACGGGTTGCGGTAAAAGTCAGACTTCGCGCAAGATCATTGAAATACTGATGAACGAAGGATTAAAGGTCGTAGCCATCCGCCATCCGATGCCATATGGCGATTTAGTTAAGCAGAAAGTTCAACGTTTTGCAACCATCGAAGATTTAAAGTTTCATAAATGTACGATTGAAGAAATGGAGGAGTATGAGCCTCACATTGTTCGCGGAAATGTAATTTATGCGGGAGTCGATTACGAAGCGATACTTAGGGCAGCAGAAAATGATCCGGATGGCTGTGATATAATTTTGTGGGATGGAGGCAACAATGACTTTTCATTCTATCAACCGGATTTAAGCATAACAGTTGTTGATCCATATAGAGTTAATCACGAACTAAGTTACTATCCGGGAGAAGTTAATCTACGGATGGCTGACATTATTATCATTAATAAAATTGACAGTGCTTCTCCCGAAGATGTTAATCAATTAAGAAGTAATATTGAAAAAACTAATCCCAAAGCGATTGTTATAGATGGAGCATCACCTATCAGAGTGGATGATATTACTGCCATTAAGGGCAAAAAAGTTTTGGTTGTAGAAGATGGCCCGACTCTTACTCATGGTGAAATGAAATTAGGAGCCGGAATTGTTGCTGCAAAAAAATACGGAGCAGCAGAAATAGTCGATCCACGACCATTTGTAGTTGGAAAACTAGCCGAGACTTATAAGATCTATCCTAATATCGGACCACTTCTACCTGCCATGGGCTATGGCGATGAACAGGTAAAAGATCTTCAGGCTACAATTGATGCTGTTCCTTGTGATTCAGTGATCATCGGAACACCCATTGATTTGAACAGAGTAGTAAAAATAAATAAACCTAACACCCGGGTACATTATGATTTGCAGGAAATAGGATTCCCTACATTAAAAGATCAATTGAAAGAATTTATTAAAAACCATCATCTTACTGGAGTGAAGTTGTAATTATTTGGATTTTTGATTGGCTCCTCACTCCGTCCGGATTGGGGAGTTTTTAAAAAAAGTGGCTCCTATCAGTTGCGAAGGAGCCATTTTTTTGATGGGATTCAATCAGGTTATTTTGTTGCATGAAATTCAAAATTAATACCTATAAATTTAAATATCAAGCATTTATAAATCATATTTCCTTTTAACTACAAATCATTGCTAAATACATGTTGTTTTCTTTCAATTTCAAATTTCAAAGACTTTAAAACTGTCAATTAATTTTCTTAACATTTACAAAACCAACACTTTCAAGCATTTTAACCGGTTTATCCGATGTATTTTGCAAATCAATACTAAAAGCTTTAAACTCTCTTCGTATTGGATAATTACCTCTTTGCTTTTCAAATTCATCGGTTCTCATACGTAACCTAATATCATCCTCTTTAATGGTATAAGTCTGATTAAAAGCATTGGCTACAACTTGTTCAGTATTCAAATATTTACAATCAATTGTAAGTTTATCGTTTTTGGGCAAAGGTATATCATTAGGCTCCCAATTATCCAGACCCAGATTAAACTCCTTACTAATTGCCTGAACACTCATCATGGTTCCATTTGCCTTTCCATCCAATGAATAACCAGCAATATGAGGGGTAACCAACCAAACCAAATTCATCAATTCCTTATCAATTGCAGGTTCATTTTCCCAAACATCTAAAACTGCGGCTCCTATTTGCTCCTCAGCCAACGCTTTTTTTAATGCTTCACCATCAACAACTTCACCCCTTGATGAATTTATTACCAAGGCGGTATCTTTCATTTTAGATAAAAGCAACGAATCGCAAAGGTGATAAGTTTTGTCTTCTCCTTCTCTGTTAAGTGGAGTATGAAATGTAATAATATCCATTTCGCCAATAATATCATTAAGTCGATAGAACTTTTCTTGATCTTCCTTTCTCTCACGAGGTGGATCAACCTTAAAAACGATCATTCCCAATGCCTCTGCCAGCTTAACAATTCTTCCTCCTACATTACCAACACCTACAACAGCAAGCTTTTTACCTTTTAAAATCCATCCTTTCTCAATCACCAACATTCCAAAAACAGAAGCTATATATTGCTTTACTGATTCAGCATTACAACCTGGCGAATTAGTCCACTTAATTCCGTTCGCTTCACACCATTGAGTATCAATGTGATCATACCCGATGGTTGCAGAAGCAATCATTTTTACACTTGTGCCTTTCAGACTTTCTTCATTACACTTTGTTCGTGTGCGTGTTATCAATGCATCGGCATCCTTTAAAATATCATTGGATATTTGCGCACCTGGTAAATATTCTATCTCACAAACATTTTCAAATACCCCTTTCAGAAATGGGATTTTATCATCAGCTACTATTTTCATCTTTTCAATTTATAAATACAAAGTTAATCTTTTGCTTCTCAGAATTATCAAAACCATAAGTAGAAGTTTTACAATTACATAATGAAATAAAAACAGCTCTCATAAAATTTACGTTCGTGTGAAAAATGTGTACTTTTGCAAACGGTTTGAAGACTGATCTACTGTTGTGAGATTATACAACTTTAGAAACAAGCTGTTAAAGTGCTTCTACTATTAGTCAGAAGCATTTTACAGCAAGTTCCATCTGCCGAAAGTCAGGTGAAATCATTAATTTAAAACTGTAATGGACAAAAACATTTCAAAAAAAGCAGCTGACAACATCAGGGTATTATCAGCAGCGATGGTTGAGAAAGCCAATTCAGGACACCCTGGAGGTGCCATGGGAGGAGCCGATTTTATTCATGTGTTGTTTTCTGAGTATTTAAATTATGATCCAAGCGACCGTAAATGGTTTAACCGCGATCGTTTTTTCTTAGATCCAGGCCACATGTCGCCGATGTTATACGCTGCCTTAGCTATGACAGGCACATATTCGATGGAAGAGTTGTCTAACTTCAGACAATGGGGTAGTCCAACACCTGGTCACCCTGAAGTTGATGTTGAACGAGGAGTTGAAAACACATCAGGCCCACTAGGTCAAGGACATACAATGGCTTTAGGTGCAGCTATTGCAGAACGATTCTTAACAGCTCGTTTTGGCGAATGGATGAGCCACAAAACCTATGCTTTTATTTCTGATGGTGGTGTGCAGGAAGAAATCTCTCAAGGTACGGGGCGTATTGCCGGATACCTTGGCTTGAGTAATCTGGTTATGTTTTATGATTCAAACGATATCCAGTTATCTACCACAACCAATGATGTAACCATCGAAGATACAGCAGCAAAATATCAAGCCTGGGGATGGGCAACCATGACCATTGATGGAAATGACCATGACCAGATTCGTAAAGCTTTGAATGCTGCCAATGCTGAAACAGAAAAACCATTCCTGATCATTGGTAAAACCATTATGGGTAAAGGCGCCGTTAAAGAAGACGGTTCTTCATTTGAAAAAATGGTTTCAACTCATGGACAACCTTTGAGTGCTGCAGGAGCCTCTTTTGCTGATTCAATGAAAAACCTGGGTGCTGATCCAGAAAACCCATTCCAGATATTCCCTGAAGTTGCAGATGCTTATACAAAGGTAAATGAAGAAAAAGCTAAAAAAGCAGCTGCTAAAAAAGCAGAACAGGCAGAATGGGAAAAAGCAAATCCTGAATTGGCTGCTAAACTAGCTCAATTCATTTCGGGCGATGCTCCGGCAGTTGACTATGCAGGTATTGTGCAAAAAGCCAATTCAGCTACTCGTGCGGCTTCTGCTACTGTGTTAGCAGCATTTGCCGATCAGGTTGAAAATATGATTGTTATGTCTGCTGACCTTGCAAATTCAGATAAGACAGATGGATTCTTAAAGAAAACAACCATCTTCAAAAAAGGTGATTTCTCTGGCTCTTTCTTACAGGTTGGAGTTGCTGAGTTAACCATGGGTGCAATTGCCAATGGTATGGCACTTCATGGAGGAGTTATTCCGGTTTGCGGTACTTTCTTTGTATTCTCTGACTACATGAAACCAGCTGCCCGAATGGCTGCCTTGATGCAACTGCCTGTTAAGTACGTTTGGACACATGATGCTTTCCGCGTGGGAGAAGATGGTCCAACACATCAACCTATTGAGCAGGAAGCTCAGATTCGTCTGATGGAGAAATTACAAAACCACCACGGACAAAACAGTATGTTGGTTGTTCGCCCGGCTGATGCTGATGAAACAACAGTAGCATGGAAAATGGCAATGGAAAACACAAACACTCCTACAGCCTTAATCCTTTCGCGTCAGAATATAACTCAACTACCAAACGGTTCATATCAAACAGCATTGCAAGCTGAAAAAGGAGCCTATATTGTTGAGAAAGATGCTGACCAGCCAGACATTGTACTTTTAGCTTCAGGTTCGGAAGTTAGTACATTAGTGGAAGGTGCTAAATTGTTACGTGCTCAGAAGGGATTAAAAGTTAACGTAGTTTCTGTTATCTCAGAAGGTCTTTTCCGAAATCAGGATGCAACTTACCAGGAAGCAGTATTACCTGTTAATGTAAAACGTTTTGGTATGACAGCAGGTTTAGCTGTAACATTAGAAGGTTTGGTTGGTGCCAATGGTAAAGTTTGGGGATTAAATCATTTTGGATATTCTGCCCCTTACACTGTGCTTGATAAAGAATTTGGATTTACAGGCGAGAATGTTCTTAAACAAGTAACTGAGCTTTTAAGCTAGTTGATAAAATAATTGCAAAAAAAGGAGTTGACTTCGTTAAGTCAACTCCTTTTTTCTTCAGATCAATCCCGATATTAAATTGTAAAAAGCAAAGCGGCTTTAACCATCAACCTGTCAAAAGCCTCGTTGACCTGATGTACCAATTTATTAGTAAGTAGCGGGAATGGTGTTACGTGGGAATATTTAAATTCAAAATCCCACTCTTCAACCATTGTCCCGGCTAAAGATTCCTTTACATTTTCCGGTCTCATAACCGTATCTTTCTTCAATACAACTGTTGCAAAACGATCTTTTAGCGTAGAAAAATACTTTTCCTTTCTCTTCTTTAATCCTTCCATCGACAGCATGCTTCTGAAAGATTCACCTAACAAAGTATTATTTAAAACTTCGTACAGATATGAATTGTTCTTTGCATCGCTTGAAATTTCTTCATTATAATAATGCTGAAGTTTCTCAAAAGCGACACTATCTAAAATATACCTGGAAGTTCCCCGCATATCTGCAAAAGTGCTTCCTCCACAGAAGTT
The DNA here is from genome assembly GCF_050589785.1 of Carboxylicivirga caseinilyticus. NCBI lineage: Bacteria > Pseudomonadati > Bacteroidota > Bacteroidia > Marinilabiliales > Marinilabiliaceae > Carboxylicivirga > Carboxylicivirga caseinilyticus. The sequence continues at coordinate 113,876 of NZ_JBNGOX010000005.1, forward strand.
AAATATTTTCGACTCAGCAAAATACTCATCTCCATGAGCCATCATGACAATTTGTGTCAGGAAAGTTCCAATGGAATAGGTGAATAAATTAACATTGGCATCTTTATTAAACAAAGGATGATGTCCGGATTTGATCACTGAAGTTAACTCCAACAAATCGTTTGCTGCCTGAAAACCCGACAACAAAAATCGTTCAGGTCGGTTGGTTAGTCTCGAACTTAAGGCCACATTAGCTACACTCGAGGCACTTACACCCGGATCATTGGCAAATCTTTCTCTTACAAAAGGATTCATCATCCGTGGATCCTGCCAATCCTTTGGTGAACGATTCATATGGTATGCAATTGGAAATAATATCACTGGCTTGTTAGTATACATCGCCAATGTATAAGCCCAGGGTAAGTATTTGTCCCAACTGCGCTCGTTTAAGCCATGAAGCATTATAATACAATCATCTGCTTTCTTATTTCCTGTCGGATTAATAACCGGATATGAAAAATCATTATTCGGATTATTATCCTTGTTTTCTATATCAAATGTTGAATTCGAATTTAAATCTGGTAAGTATGCCTTGGTATGCGAATGAAACTCTTCGAAAGAAATTCCAAGGGCACTTCCATCAGGAGAGTGTGTGGCAGCTCCTGATGAAAATTGTGCCTTTAGAGTCTGATATAGATAAGAGTAGTTCATTCGGCAATTAAGGTTAATTTCTGTGATGCTTAAGTGGTATTTATACATCAACAATGCAAACAAAATCAACAATTCATAACTATGCAATTTTATGTGATTTACATAGCTCGATTGGGCTTAAAATGGGTATTTAGGGGTGAAATTCATTATATAGGGATGAAAATTTCATTCATATTTATACAGATGAATTCAATCCTAAAGAATAAATATTTACTATTTTTAGGCATCATTATAAAACAACATGGATTTCAGCAGACCCATACCAGGATATTTAGTAAAAAAACAAAACATTGTGCGCCTGATTTTATTTACGGCTGCCTTTGCTTTGGTCTTTATAAATATTTATTCCCCATTTGGAGTTTCATCCTGGTTTAATATCTCCAAACTTGAACTTTTGTTTTATTCCAGTCTTGTAATACTAACAGGTGTTTTGGTTGTTGTAATCAGTCGTATTATAATGTATCAGCTGGCTAAGCGAGATGTAAAAATTTCATTGGGTAAATACCTTATTTGGATTGCTATTGAAATTGTCAGCATGTCTCTATTCTATACCTTCTATGAATTATTAATTTTAAAGGATCCAAGATCATTTGAAGGTGCTATAAAAGCATCCATTCAGAATACTTCTCTGGTTCTATTACTACCTTATTCAACTCTCTGGCTTTACTTTTCGTGGAAAGACAACAAAGAAAAGCTGGAAGAGCTAAAATCTGAAACAGATATTTCTATAGAAAAAAAGGGGATGGTTATCTTCAATGATGATAAAGGAACCATGCGTCTGACTCTAAAATTAGAAGACCTTCTTTACTTAAAGGGTGCTGACAATTATGTCACCATTTATTATAATGATCACCAGAAGCAAGAAAAATTTCTTTTACGTAATACTTTAAAGCAATTGGAGGAGTCGCTAAGACCCCATGATATTATCAGATGTCACCGTTCTTATATGATTAACTTCAATAAAGTTAAACTCATAGAACGCAGCAAAGAAGGCCTTCGAATAAGACTGGATGTGTTGCCCGTAATTGAAATTCCAATTTCCAAAACCTATTCCTCTGAGGTATTTACATTGTTTGAAAGAAATGGCTAATACATATATTTTGCAACACTGTTGCAAAATATAAATAAGGATGCTATTTTTGCAACAAAGTTGCAATTATGGAAGCGAATGATTTTTTATCCGAATTTGGTTTAAGCCGCACTGCAATCCGAACAAAACTGGTTCAAATTTTAATGGATGCTAATGAAGCATTATCGTCCAAAGAAATTGAAGCATTCCTGGATGACAATATAGACAGGGTTACCTTATATCGTACCATTAAACTATTTGAAGAAAAGAAACTGATTCACAAAATTGTTGTGGATGAGCAAATAACCAAATATCGTTTAATCAAACCCAATAAAAACACAGAACATCCACATTTCCATTGCGTCAGATGCGACAAAGTAGTTTGTTTACCGGATACTCCGTTACCCTGTTGTGATCTTCCTGAAGGATTTAGTGTAAGCAATCAGAACACCATAATTGAAGGCACCTGTCAAAAATGCAATAAATAAACCTATGAAACTTAAACACACCAAGATATTACTGTTGATTATAAGCATTTCAGTTTTAATAGCCTGTAATCAGAATAAAACAAAAAATAGTAAACCAACAGTATCTGTAAGTATTGGACCACAGAAATATTTTGTCGAACAACTAACGGATACCTTGTTAAACGTTAATGTTATGGTTCCTCCCGGGGCTAGTCATGCAACCTACTCACCAACTCCTAGCCAACTGGTTAAATTAAGTCAGTCGGAGGCATACTTTCTTATGGGACATCTTAGTTTTGAAACAACATGGGAAGATAAACTGGAAACAGCTAATAATAAGTTGAAATGGTATAATCTATCAAAGAATATAACACCCATTGAAGGAGATCATGATCATCACCATCATGATGATGAATTATGCAGCCATGGAGTTGATCCACATACATGGACGTCTCCAAAAGAAGTTAAACAGATCATTAATAATCTAAAAGAAGCTCTTCTTGAATTGCATCCTGAGTTTAAGGAGACAATAGAAAAGAATCACCAGACCTTTATGGCAAAAATAGATGAATTGGATGCCCGTTTACTAAAACTGCAAAGTATCAATCCTGATTTATCGTTTATGATTTTTCATCCTGCATACACATATCTGGCACAGTCTTATGGATTTGAGCAAATAACAATTGAATTTGAAGGCAAAACACCAACCCCGGCGCGAATGCAAAAAACCATCCAGGATGCGAAAAAGAAAAATATAACAACAATATACATTCAGGAAGAATTTGATAAAACCAATGCCGAAACCATTGCCAATTCTATCAATTCAAAAACAGTACAAGTTAATCCACTTTCTGAAAACTGGCTGGAAGAGATGAATCGCTTTATCACACATCTTGAAAAAAACTAATATGTCAGCATTACTTGAATTGAAGAATATTAGCGCCGGTTATGACGACAAAACCATTTTGCAAGGCGTTAACCTGCAGGTTAATCCGAAAGACTTTGTTGGAATTATTGGCCCCAATGGAGGTGGTAAAACTACTCTTTTGAAAGTACTACTTGAACTTTTACCTCCTTTTGACGGAAAGGTGATTAAACAAACAGGATTGCGCATCGGCTACTTACCACAAATTAATTCCATAGATAAAAAATTTCCCATTTCTGTTAAGGAGGTTATTTTATCAGGACAATTATCAAAAAGTTTGTGGAATAAAAAACACGAAAAGACATCCAATAAGGTGGATGAACTTTTAAAGTTTGTTGGTCTGGAAAAATATAAACACAGTGCAATCGGTGACCTCTCAGGAGGGCAGATGCAACGTGTGTTTTTATGCAGGGCCCTCATCAGTAATCCTCATCTACTAATTCTGGATGAACCCAATACATATGTCGATAAAACCTTCGAAGCCAACCTATATAACCTTTTAGGTGACTTAAATAAAGATATGGCAATATTACTGGTATCGCATGATGTAGGAACCATTGCTTCTATGGTAAAGACAATTGCCTGTGTGAATGGAGGATTACACTACCACGCATCCAATAAGATCACCAACGAAGTATTAAAATCATACAATTGTCCAATCGAAATTATTAGTCACGGCACTATTCCTCACCGCGTTTTAAAAGATCATAAGCATGAATGATTTTATTGAATTACTATCCTTTTCCTTTTTCAAGAATGCACTATTGGCGGCTATTCTTACATCCACAGTTGCAGGAATAGTAGGAACCTATATTGTTGCCCGAAGAAATGTGTTTATAAGTGGAGGAATTACACATGCTTCATTTGGAGGAATGGGTATTGCATATTTTTTTGGTTTATCACCACTTTTAGGTGCTGCTTTATTTGCAATTGCATCTGCCCTAGGCATTGAGTGGAGTAGCAAAAAGGCAGGCTTACGCGAAGATAGTGCAATCGCCATTATCTGGTCTTTAGGGATGGCCATCGGTATCATCTTTGTTTTTCTTACTCCTGGTTATACACCAAATTTGATGGGATTCCTATTTGGTGACATTCTAACCGTTAAAATTACCGATCTTATACTTTTGGCCGTACTAGCTGTAATTATCGTAGTTCTAACCATAATTTATTATCAACCAATTTTATTTACTGCGTTCGATAGCGAATATGCCCAAACAGTAGGATATAAATCAACTCTGATCCGATACATAATATCAATAGTTATTGCTATATCCATTGTGTTATCAATTAAGATTATGGGTATTATTCTAGTACTTTCACTATTTACCATACCTCCATCAGCTGCCAATTTATTTTCGAAAAGTTTTAAATCAATCATCTGGTACTCCGTAATTATTAGTCTGACAGGTAGTATAGCCGGCTTACTATTTGCCTATCTTTTTGATTTACCTTCCGGAGCCACCATCATATTTACCCTTACCGGAATCTATGTTTTACTAAGAATTTTAAAAACTATTATTCGTAATTAGATGAGAAGAACACTTTCGGCTATAATAACATTAACATTTTCTATAATAGTTAATGCTCAAATTTCTGGCATCATAACTGATAAGAACAGTTCTGAAAAACTCGTTGGCGCAACTGTTTATATAATGGAATTAGACAAAGGTACAACAACAGATACTAACGGCCGATTCACCCTCAAGAACATACCTGACAACGAAATAACTATTCAAATATCATATATTGGATATCAAACAACATATATTAAATGGTCTCCTGAATCAAACCAGTATGATTTAAGTATCAGTCTTGAACATGTTATGATACGACACGAGGAAGTAGTTGTTTCTGCAGGTTTCTCTGATACTCAGCATAGAAATGCTATTTCTGTCGATTTTTTAGATAACAAACAAATCTCATCAAGCCCGGCTATCTCATCGACCCAGCTTTTGGCAAAATTCCCGGGCGTAGATGTTGCAGGTGGCAGTCCAGCTGAATCGCAACCTGTTATCAGAGGATTATCAGGCACCAATATCTTAATGCTTAATAATGGAATCCGCTTGGAAAACTATCAATTCTCACGTCACCACCCTTTTATCGTTGATGAATACGGAACAGAAAGAATTGAGGTCATCAAGGGTCCTGCATCATTATTATACGGTTCTGATGCCGTGGGCGGAGTGATCAATTTCATAAAAGAATTACCAGCTGCGACTAACCAGATGGAAGCCGTTTTTGGCAGTCGGTACTTTAGTAACACAAATGGCTTTAATACGACTATGGCTGTGAAACAAAGCTCTGAAAACTTCCAGTGGGGAGTAAGAGGAGTCGTTAAATCACATGGTGATTATCACGATGGAAATAATAATGCGATTCCAAACTCACGATATACGAGCAAAGCATTAAAAAATTTTATTGGTTATAATTTCAAAAATGGTTCAACTAAATTATTTTATGATTATTCAACAGACAATATTGGTTTAACAATTGGCGGAATTGATACTATAACTCTTGGGGACAGTAATAATCCAATAGTTTATTATCAGGATCTGGAAAACCATTTTATTAGTTCAAAAACAACCTTGTTTATTGGTAACACTAAACTAAATGCAAACTTTGGATATCAAATTAATAAACGTAAAGAAATTGAGATAGCCACTGCCGAAGAAGACGGAATTGCTATCAATAGTCAACTTAACACCTTTAATTACGAGCTAAAAGCACAGACTAATTTATCTGATAAAATTAAATCCATTTTTGGTTTTCAGGGAATGTATAGAAACAATGCCAATCATGAGGCAGAAGGTAAAATCATACCTGATGCTGATTTATTAGATCTTTCAGGATTTGGATTCTTCCAGTATACACCGAATGATAAATTTGTAATGCAGGCTGGTTTAAGATACGATTACAGAAGCCTCGACGTGCCATTGCAGGAAAGGGGATCACATGAACACGGAGAAACAACCGAAGAAACTGCTCATGAAGAAGAATATATTGAACTCTATCGTAATTTCAATAACATAAGTGGATCAATAGGTGCTACCTATAATTTATCCGAGACAAGTCTTTTACGAGCCAATTTTGCAAGCGCATTCAGGGCTCCTAACCTGGCTGAACTAACTCAGGGTGGATTGCATGCAGGTCGTCATGAAGAAGGTAATATGAATTTGGAAGCTCAACGCAGTTACGAAGTTGATTTGGGGTTACATAATCATCATGAACTATTTACATTTGATATCTCAACTTTTTATAACAACATTACTAATTATATTTATCTGGCTCCAACCGGGATAATTGAGGATGAAAACCCTGTTTACGAGTATCGCCAAACACCAGCTGGTTTGGCAGGAGCTGAAGCAGGTATACATTATCACCCCAGTTCTGCCAAATGGCTGCATATAAAAGGAACTGGTGCCTATATTCATGCACAACAAAAAGATGGGAGCCCTCTTCCTTTCATTCCTCCTTTAAAAGGAAATCTGGAGATCAAGATTGAAAAAGATAACTGGGCTTTTTTGAAAAGAAGCTTTTTCCAGATAGATCTGGATCTTGCTTCAAAACAAAACAATCCTTCAGAATTTGAAACCGTTACCAATGGTTACTATTTGGTAAATGCCATGGCAGCAACAGAACTTAACCCGGGAACCATAAATATTGAGTTATCAGTTTCAGCGAATAATTTAATGAACATACAATATGTTGACCATTTAAATCTTTTAAAAGATTTAGGCTATTACAATATGGGTAGAAATATCTCCATTGGATTAACCGCAAGGTTTTAGAAACAGAAAGGCGATGCTCCACCACGATGCATCGCCTCTACCTTTCAATTGTCAAACAATTCTTAATCTTTGGCATGATAGCCAACTTTCTCTATTATTTTAGCTAAATCTTTTCTATTCACTTTTAAGGTATCTGCTTTTACCGTTGTAATTCCTGTTTCGTGATCAGCTTTTACTTCAGCTACACCTTCGAGTTTCATCAAACCTTTTTCAATGGTCATTTCACAGCCATCACAAGTCATTCCTTCAACATTCAAAACTATTTCACCAACATTTTCAAAAGAAACAGGCTCAGTGTTATTTTGTTCACTTTTTTTACTTTGACAAGCCCCTAAAAACAGGGTAACAAAAAATAAAAGACTTAGTATTCTCATCATTGCTATTTTTTTAGTTTGTTAAATCTGATCGGCATAAATCAAAATGATCATCCATAAATAGAACGTATTAAAATACAAAAACATCTTTCTCAAGCTCGTATTCTGATTCTCGTTCTTTAATTTTATGGTAATACGAACCGACCAAGCCATCATCAGAATTGTTGATATTGTAACAATCCATATCACAGGTCGATTGGTAATTACATTAAAAAATGGAAGAAACATTGCTGAAATAAACGTAGCCAAAAACCAAACCAAATTAATTCTATTGATCTGTTCCTTGGATAAAACATCTGTAATAACAGGAAATCCGGCATTTCTGTATTGCTCTCCATATTTAAGAACCAATAACCAAAAATGTGGCATCTGTCCTAAAAAGAAAAACAAAGCCAGGAAATGAATACGAGCATCCATTATTGAACCTCCGGCAGCAATCCAACCAGCAATTGGAGGAATAGCACCAACAACAGCACCCGGAAACACTGAAAACGCACTCCATCGTTTCATTGGTGTATAGATAAGGTTATACCAAAACACTCCCATCCATCCACTAAATATAGCCCAAAACCCAAAAGGCAAAAGAGCAAATGTTCCTGCCAACAAAAACAGTAAAGATAAAACTACCGCCCCTGAAGTATTGATAATTCCAATTGGCAAGGGACGATTAGCTGTTCGGGTCATTAAAGCATCAAATTGTTTTTCCTGCAATTGATTAATCGCTGATGCTCCGGCAGAAAGAAAGAATATACCAACAAACACCAACAAACCTTCAAACGATAACTTACCGTCATAAATAATGTAACCGGTATAAGCAGTTAAGCCTACAGGTAAGGAAATAGAGAATTTTCCAAAGGTTTTAATATGTAGTAGAGATAAACCCACTATTCAGATAATGACTGGAAATATTCTATTAAATGCATCATTTCATTTTCAGTGATTTGATCCTTATAAGATAGCATCAAGCCTTTATCATATCCCTTAACAAGATCAGCATTCGGATCCATAATAGATCGACGAATATATTCCTCATCAGCAACAACTTCCCGTTCTTTACCATCAGTAATAACAGTACGGGTTGATCCAATAATTCCTTTATATGAAGGGCCTACTAATTTACTGCCATCGACAGTATGACAAGCAACACAACCGTACTTTCTCAAAACACTAACCCCGGCCAATCGTTTATTAGTACCTTCATTGGCTTCTTCTACAGCTACTGTATTCTCTTCCATCCATTTATCAAAATCAGACTCAGGAACTACTTTAACTGCCGACATCATATAGGAATGTCTTAAGCCACAATATTCAGCACAAAAAACCTCGTATTTACCTTCTTTTTCTGATTCAAACCAGATATAAGATTCTTTACCCGGAACCATGTCCTGCTTCACTCTGAATGCCGGTATATACATACTATGTATAACATCCATAGCTTTCAAATCCAATTTTACAGCTCGGTCCTTAGGAACAATCAGTGTATCTGTAACCATTCCGTTTTCATATTCAAAAGCAAAACTCCACATACGTGCTATCACTTTAACAGGCATTGCATCATCTGGTACCTCTTTTTGAGATTTCCAACCTTTCCATCCATAAGAGAACATTACCAAAACCAGAATAGTTGGAATTACAGTCCAGATGATTTCCAATTTGGTACTTCCTTCAATATGTGTAGCTTCCGGATTTTTACTTTTTCTGTATCTAAAAATATAATACACCAAAAAGGCAGTTATCCCAAACAAGAATAGTAAGGCAACACCAAAAATAAACAGGAAGGCCGAATCAACCTGCGAAACAAAGGTGGAAGCATTTTGTGTAGTTTTGTCGATCATATCTTAACGATAATTATAATCCAAAAATGTTACAAACATCACCAATGCAATCAAAATAAACACAGCACCAACAAGCGCCTTCAATAGTTTATTATCAAACTTAAGATGCATAAAGTACACCAGAACAAAACCTGATTTAACTGCAGCAATCAATATGGCAGTAAATACTGTAAGACTTGCCAAATCAATTTGAGTAACAGCTACTGACAGAAGCGTTAATACTATTAATACTGCCAGTATAATTCCATAGGTTTTAAAAGGAACGATATGTGATTCATTATGATTTTCCATAGTATTGAATTTATGCGATAAGGTAAAACAACGGGAAAAGGAAGATCCAGATTAGATCAACTAAATGCCAATATAATCCTGCGTTATCAAGCAGTACAGGATTCTCAGCAGTTAGTTTATTATTATTCACTTTCACACTTACAATAGTGATTAAAACAATACCTACTATAATATGCAAAGCATGCAATCCAGTCATAAAAAAGTATAATCCATAAAACAAAGTATCACCTTGTCCCAGCTTTAACAGATCTTCGCTTCCGGGAAATAACCCATGATGAAACTTACCTTCCCACTCAAAATATTTATTCACCATAAACATAAAGGCGATAAACAAAGTGGTAGCAAGCATAAGCATGGTCATGCCCTTCTTTCGCATGCGAATTGCACTACTGGCCATAGCCATACATGCGCTACTTACCAAAAGTATAATGGTATTAACCGTTCCAACTGTCACACTTAATTCCTCAGCTGCCAAATGAAACGCAACCGGATTTAAGTATCGGTAAACACCGTACACAATAAACAAACCGGCGAATAACAACAGTTCGGTAAAAATAAAAAGCCACATTCCAATTTTCGACCCTTCATCGTCGCGATGGATATCATGTGATAATGCAATTGTTTGACTCATATTATTTGGATTTTATCTGTAATCGTAAGGACTACGTTCAATTACTGGTATTTCTTCAAAATTTTCAAGTGTTGGTGGAGAATCCACTTCCCATTCCAGAGTTCTTCCTCCCCATGGGTTTTTACCGGCTTTAGGTCCGCTTTTTGCTCCTTTAATCAGATTAACCAGGATGATAATTAAACCTGTGATCAATACCCACGAACCCACCGTGGAAATAATATTAGGTCCGTGAAAACGATCTACATAATCATAGTAACGTCTTGGCATTCCATCAATACCTAAAAAGAACATTGGCAGATATAACGTGGTAAAACCGATAAAAAACAAAATCCATCCAGTAGTTGCAACTCTGGTATTATACATTCGTCCCCATATTTTAGGAAACCAGTAATGAATAGCCCCCATGAAGGCAAAACCGACACCTCCAAATACAATAAAATGAAAGTGAGCAACCACAAATGCAGTATCATGCAAATGCACATTCGTTGCTAAAGCTCCTAATGCTAATCCCGAAAGCCCTCCGATCATAAACACAAACAAGAACGATGCAGCCCAAAAGAATGGTGGCTCTAATTGTATAGATGCTTTATGAAGTGTTCCAACCCAGTTAAAGACTTTTATAGCACTTGGTATTGCAACCAAAAAGGTAAGGAACGAAAATGTATACAAAGCCGTACCACTCATTCCGGAAGTAAACATGTGATGTCCCCAAACAAAATATCCTACGAATGCAATTGCCAAGGTAGAAATCACAATGGCCTTATATCCAAAAATTGATTTATTGGCAAAGGTTGGAATGATTTCAGAAATAGCTCCCATGGCAGGTAATATCATGATATAAACAGCCGGATGGGAATAAATCCAGAATAAGTGTTGATATAAAATCGGATCTCCTCCTAATGCAGGATCGAAAAAACCTATATGAAATAATCTTTCTCCAACAATCATAAGTAAGGTGATTCCTACAATTGGAGTTGCCAGAATCTGAATCCAGGCAGTACCATACAATGTCCAGGGAAATAATGGTAAACGGAACCATGTCATGCCCGGAGCTCTCATCCTATGTATTGTTACAATGAAATTGATACCAGTTAGAATAGATGAAAAACCTAAAACAAATGCCCCTATAACAGCGGGAAGCATATTTGTATTGGTTTTAAAACTATAGGGAGCATAAAAAGTCCAGCCTGTATCAGGAGGTCCACCGCCCATGAACAAAGCGGAAAGAGCTATAATCGCTCCTGCAATATACACCCACCACGACATCAGATTTAATTTTGGAAAAGCAACATCCTTTGCCCCAATCATAATAGGTAGAAAGAAGTTACCAAATACTGCAGGTAACCCTGGCACTACAACCAAAAAAATCATTATCACACCATGAAGTGTAAAGATGGCATTGTATGCTTCTGGATTCATGATGGTCTTTCCTGGTGCAATCAGCTCTAATTTCATAGCAGCCCCTAACGAAACCCCTACAAGAAAGAACGTAACAATGGCATATAAATACAAGAGGCCAATTCGCTTGTGATCAGTTGAAAAAATCCAGGCAAAAATACCTTTGTATTTTCCTTTCTCTTCTCTAAAACTCACATGTGTTGTAGTTTCCGATTCGTGATTTGACATATACTAACGATTGATTTGAATTTAATTAGTAGCTTTCCTTTTAGGTTTTACAGTTAGAACTAAAAGAACCAAGCCGGCAATTACAATTATTAAAACACCGGCCAACTTGGTCACATTCAAAACATATGACTGTCCAACCGGATCGTAACTATAACAAAACTGTAATATTCTATTAACAGTAGGTCCTGGAATTCCTTTGGATGATTCTATAACCGCAAGTTTGAATTCGAATGGTAGAAAATAAGTTCCGTTAAGGTAACGGGTTATTTTACCTTCGGGACTTATAAGAATTAAACCTGCTGTATGAATAAAATCTGAACCTGTTTTTTTATAACTAAAACCTAAAGACTGAGTTAATCGGGATACATTTAAACTATCGGCTGTAAAAAATAACCATCCATCTTCCATTCCTTCCTTTTTAACCAGCATCGAATAGTTATTTCTTTTTTTCATGGCAAGATCAGCACCTTCTGTAAAATCAAAACTTACCGTTACAATCTGATAATCTTCCCCCAACACCATATCTGATCCATTGACAAGCTCTGTTATTCCATCCATTAATGGAGTACATATTCCGGGACAACGATAATAGACAAAATTTAAAACGGTGGGTTTTGTAAACAAAGAGCCAATCTGTACCTTCTCATTATTCACATCAACCAGTTCAATATCTGACGGAACCAACTCATCCAAATGCTCAATTATACCGATCTTTTCAGGATCCTGACCCAGAATATCAATTATTATTAAACCTAGAAATAAAAAAACAAATGCTATTCTCATAGAAAGATGTTTTGGACTTAATCGCTAAAATACTATTAATATTTGTTTATCTTTTATTCTTTTTAACACTTCAACCATCTAAATGTTTTCTCATGTCAGACCTACAAACAACGATATATTAACGTTTTAAAACATTTATTGTAGAGCACTTTTATAACAATAAAGAGTGCGTAAGGTTTAAGAGGTGTTAAATTTCTTATATACAAACACAAAAAAAGGGCTGCCAGAACGGCAACCCTCTTATATATTTTTTCAATCAGCTTTCTACTTCAACCAACCAATGATAGTTTGTCGACCCGTTACTTTTTGTTCAAGCTGAACATCAATTCTGGAATCCAAAGGTAAATAAAGATCAACTCTGGAACCGAACTTAATAAATCCCATCTGCTCACCCTGAGAAATGGCTTTTTCTTCTTCAGCATAACATACAATACGACGAGCCATTGCTCCTGCTACCTGACGAACAAGAATCTGAGTCCCTTTATGGTTTTCAATCACCACAGTTGTTCTTTCGTTTTCAGTAGAAGATTTTGGCAAATAGGCAGCCATAAATCTACCGCTGTGATGTCTGAAATACTTAACAACTCCTTTAATTGGAAACCAGTTGATATGTACATTTGTAACCGACATAAAGATAGACACCTGAAGACATTTGGTTTTTAAATATTCATCTTCTACCACTTCTTCGATAGTTACCACTTTACCATCAGCCGGTGCAATAATTGCACCATCCTGGATAATAGCATCACGTTTTGGACTCCTGAAAAAGTTAACTATCAGGAAATAAAATAACGCCGACACAAAAGTTGTAATATTTGTGATTTCAATACCAGCTAAAAAATAAATGCCGGCATTTAGGCCCAGCAGTACTATAAGTACTACAAATAACGTCGAGTAGCCTTCTTTATGTATAGTCATATTTATAAATTACAATTATCCGAATAAAACAAAAAGTGCAAATACCATTGGTGCTGCAAAGAGCACAGCATCAAAACGATCTAATATTCCACCATGCCCAGGTAAAATATTTCCCGAATCCTTTGTATCAACATTACGCTTTAACATCGATTCGATTAAATCGCCCATTGTACCAAATAGCGAAATAATAACTCCAGCTCCCAGCCAAACACCCAGAGATGCCAAACCGGTTAGCTTAAAAATAATATATGCGGCCGCAAATGTAAATATAACTCCGCCAATAAATCCTTCCCAGGTTTTTTTTGGTGAAATTCTTTCGAAAAGCTTATGCTTCCCAATGCTAACTCCTACAAGGTATGCTCCTGTATCATTGCACCATACCATTGCAAAGAATCCCAGTAAATAGTATCCATTAAATGCACCATCAACCCATCCAGTAAGATACAGAAACGATAATGGCAAAGAAACATATATAGGAACAAGTAAGGTTAGTCCAATTCTCAGGAAAGGATTATCTCCTCCTTTAAATAATTCACGAACAAATGGAATCCAGATAATTGGCATCAAAACTACATACCAACTTTGGCTAATAATATCCATTGTATCTAAAAAAACAAGAATTTGAAAGGATAGCCCTAATGATAATGAAGCAAGCAAATTTACTTTGTCGTATTTACGCTCAAGCAGGCGCTTTAGCTCTAACATACCAACCAATGCCACGACCAAACACACGATAAAAAATAGAACAGGATGATATAGGATAGACCCTACAACCGTTACTACGAAAAGGATACCTGTTAAGGTGCGTTGTATAAAATTATTCATTGATTGACGTTAATGCGCTGCAAAGTTAATATATCCTCGCTAATTTTAAAATCAAGCTTCCAAGTCAATCAAAACAATTAATTCTTTAGGTCCGTGTGCTCCCATAACGAGTGTCTTCTCAATATCTGCAGTGCGGCTTGCACCCGTAATAACTGTCATTTGAGAAGGCATATTACCGTCATATCTTTCTTTCATTCCATCAATCGCCTCCTCTAAAAATGGAACCAGCTGAGATGCTTTTGCCACCACAATATGTACAGGTGGAAAAATATTCATTAATCTACCTGATGGATGAGCAGAACTAATAACAACGGATCCGGTTCTTGCCACCAAGAACTCACATTTTGTTATACCAACTTCCATTTCCACAAAGTCATCATCTTCAGAAGAAACTTTCACAACCTCTTTCAGTTGCTCTTTTAATTCCGGATCACGAGTAAAGAGATATTTACATCCTTTTTCATCCAGGATATTTTTAACCAATGCGGAAAATTCTCCCCCCCCTTTATAAACATATGATAATCCCTTTATTTTCTCCAACTCCTCTCTAAAGATAACAAGTAAATCCTCAGGGTAGGGAAAAACACGAACGGATCGATCTCCTGGCGAGAACGATCCGTCTGTAGTATTTTGAGCCGCTTTAAGTCTGTTCAGAATCTTTTCGCGGTCGTTTTTTGACTTATTTTGCTGATTATTGCTCATTTTTTTCAGTTGTTTCAGATGGAGAATCAGCCACTTCATCTTCAACAGCAGGAGTTTCGATAGAAGTTTCTGCTTCCTTCGATTCTTCCAAATCCTCTTCCTCAATTACATGTTCTGAGAGTTTTCGCTTACCGAATAATTTTTCCAGATCCTCGCTAAAAATAACTTCTCTCTCTAACAACACTTCAGCTAGCTGAACATGTTTATCATGATTTTCAACCAAAATCTTTTTCGCACGGGCATATTGTTCGTCAATGATACGGCTGACTTCTTCATCGATTAGCTCAGCTGTTTTTTCGCTATATGGCTTTTGGAATGAATATTCCGACTGACCTGATGAATCAAAGAAACTCTTATTTCCAAGTTTATCACTCATACCAAAATAGGTCACCATAGCATAAGCCTGTTTGGTTACTTTTTCAAGGTCATTCAAAGCCCCCGTACTTATTTTACCAAACATGATTTCTTCAGCAGCACGACCTCCCAAAGCAGAACACATCTCATCCAGTATTTGCTCAGTTGTGGTCAACTGACGTTCCTCAGGAAGATACCATGCAGCACCTAAAGCTTTACCACGAGGTACAATGGTAACTTTTACCAATGGGTGAGCATATTCAAGCAACCAACTGATGGTGGCATGACCAGCCTCATGATAGGCAACGGCCTTACGCTCGTCTTTTGATATAATCTTATTTTTCTTTTCCAGTCCGCCAACAATACGGTCAACAGCGCTAAGGAAATCTTCTTTCTCAACAATCTTTTTATTACCGCGGGCAGCAATTAAAGCAGCCTCGTTACAAACATTGGCAATATCGGCACCCGAGAATCCAGGTGTCTGCTTTGCCAAAAATTTGCTTTCAACCTCTTTACTCAGTCGCAATGGACGTAAGTGAACATCAAAAATTGCTTTACGTTCCTTCAGGTCAGGTAACTCAACATGTATCTGACGATCGAAACGGCCAGCACGCATCAATGCACGATCAAGAATATCTGCACGGTTGGTAGCTGCTAATATGATAACACCACTATTGGTTCCAAAACCATCCATTTCTGTCAATAGTTGGTTAAGGGTATTTTCGCGTTCATCGTTGGCTCCCATGTTAGGACTTTTACCTCGAGCTCGTCCAATGGCATCAATCTCATCGATAAAAACAATACATGGTGCTTTTTCTTTTGCTTTCTTAAACAAGTCACGTACGCGGCTGGCTCCAACTCCCACAAACATCTCAACAAAATCGGAACCCGACATGCTAAAGAATGGTACATTTGCTTCACCAGCAACCGCTTTTGCAAGCAATGTTTTACCTGTTCCCGGAGGGCCTACCAAAAGTGCACCTTTGGGAATCTTACCTCCCAGTTCGGTATATTTTTCAGGTCTTTTCAAAAACTCGACTATTTCTTCCAATTCCTGTTTTGCTTCAACCAAACCAGCTACATCCTGGAATGTAACATTAATGGCTGATTCCTTATCAAACATTTTGGCACGCGACTTACCTACATTAAAAATATTGCCGGCACCACCACCGCCACCTTGAGCTCCCATACGACGGAAAATAAATACCCAAACTGCAATTAAAAGCAATAGAGGCCACATAAATGCGAAGAAATCACCAAAAAAATCGGTTCGTTTTTCATATTCAACAGGAATACTTATGCCAAGTTTTTCTTCTGTCTGCATTCTTAATTCCTCAAATTTATCAATCGAAGGAATCTCTACTTTAAAATGAGGACCTGAAGCAGGAGGCCCGGAATTGGTTAGATTCTCCTTAAAAAGGTCTTTAAATTTATCTAACCTATCTTCTTGCATGGTAATTTCAGCAATCCCTTCGTTGCGAATTACCACTATTTGTTTAATATCACCACTTTCAAGGATTTCTTTTCTGAATTCGCTATAAGAAATACTATGTGGTCCTTGTCCAAAGTCCATTTGACTCACCAGCAACAAGGCAACAGCAATCAATCCATAAGCCCAATACATATTGAACTTTGGCAACTTTGATTTCTCTTTATCGTTCCCTTGACCTTTTGGTTTTTCGTTTGCCATATGTTAATGCATCTAATTTTTAAAATAAATTCTCTATGTCCGTGCGTGCTGCATCGGCCCATAGACCTTCCAAATTATAGAACTCCCTTTGTGATCGCTGAAATACGTGTACAACAACGTCAAAATAATCGAGAAGAATCCATTCAGCATTTGTAAATCCTTCAGTATGATTCGGTTTCTCTCCTGCATATTCTCGCACATAATCTTCCACCGAATTTGCTACAGCATCAACATGAGTGTTACTGTCGCCATCACAAATTACAAAATACTGACAAATGGTATTATCCAACTCAGTAAGGTCGAGTATCGCAATATTTGTGCCTTTCTTTTCTTGTATTCCTTCAACAATGGTGTCAACTAATTGTTTGGCAGTCATATTTTCTTCCTTCATTCCTTATCTGCTTCTTTTTTCTTTAATTTTTTCTCTGGATATTTTAGATTAATTCTTCATAAGCCGATGCTTTGTAGCTTGTTAGCACACATCGTACAAAATGATTCTGTCAAAGATAGCACTTTTAGATAGATATAATTGATGTATTTTTACCTTTCGATTAAGTTAGCAGTATTTAACTGACAATTTTACACTAACACTGAAAGGATGGCACACATTTTTAAAATTGCCTACATAAAACATGCTGAGTTAAAATCTACCAATGAAGAAATGAAGTCATTGCTGTCTCGACAAAAACCGGAAGAAGGAACTGTTATTCTCACTGATCATCAGGTAGCCGGAAGGGGACAAGCTGGAAACTCATGGGAAAGCGAGAAAAACAAAAACCTCACCTTCAGCCTGTTGTTACGACCTCATTTTCTGGAACCACACAAGCAATTTTATATTTCTAAAATAGTGTCATTAGGATTGATTGATACAATCCGGGAATTTTTATGTGGTGTTACCATAAAATGGCCTAACGATATTTATATTGGTGATAAAAAACTGGCTGGTATCTTAATCGAGAATTCTATTCTTGGATCCCGCCTCGATTATTGTATCATTGGCATTGGATTGAATGTTAATCAAACTGAGTTTATCTCTGATGCCCCTAATCCGATTTCGCTAAAAAACATCACTTTGACGGAATTCGACTTAAACGATGTTCTGGAGAAATTACTCACTCATATAGAGAATAGATACATTCAATTGCAAGAAGGTATGGAAGAGGAAATAGACAGAGAATATTTTAGTTTACTCTACCGTAATATTGGTAAGCATCCATTTAAGGATGTAAGTGGAGTTTTTCGCGCTTCCATCAAAAGTGTCAGTGAAATGGGACTACTTACTTTGAAAGACGACCAAGGTAACTTTAGGGAATATGCTTTTAAAGAAGTAGAATTTATTCAGGAACCTACATCCGGTCAAATGCCTGGAAGATGTTAACAATACTCATAGCACAAGATTTAATCACATTAAAACGATAAACTTTTCATTTCAAAAATTAAAACTTTAGGGCCTATATTGTGTTTTTTGAATAAATATCAGACCATGAAACTATCTCAACATTATATGGCCGCCATCGAATTAATAGATCAGGCATATCAAACGGAACCCAACATCGAAATATATGATGGAAAAAGTTATCCACGGGAGTATCTGTATGCCCAACGAATGGTAACTGAACTCATGACATTTCAACCAAATGCCAGCGAAACAGAATTGATAGCAGCCAGATGTCAACATCTTAATCGATGGGATATACCTCGTACAGATTATCCGAATGGCAGAAAAGGTTATCATGATTGGCGTACAACTCTTTATGATTATCAAGCTCAAAAGGCAGCCGATATAATGCAAAAAGTCGGATATGATCAGCAATCAATTGATGAAGTTAAAGCAATGGTTGGAAAAGTTCATATTAAACTCAACAACCAAACGCAATTAATAGAGGACGTAGCTTGTCTGGTATTCTTAGAATATTATATCCAACCTTTTGTTGATAAACACAAGGAGGATGAAATAAAATTAGTCAGGATAATTCATCGTACCTGGGGAAAAATGTCAGATAAAGGACATGCAGCTGCTCTGCAATTAAATATTCCTAAACCTATACTGGCACTTATTATGAAAGCCCTTGAAAGAAAGGAATCCTGATATTTAAGATATATAAGAATGGATCGCATTTATATCAGATAAGATGCGATCCATTTTAATGTTATTGATATTGATGCTTAGCAATAGCATCAGAAAGTACTTCCAGAAATTTATTAATTGGTTTACTGGCTACCATTTTAATCATCGGATTCATATCAGCCTTAATGGTAAGTTTGATACGAGTATCATCCTCTGCAACTTCTTTCAATTGAATCCAAAGAAAGAAATTAAAAGGAGTTTTACCTTCAGCGGTATATTTTATGGTTTTAAATTCTTCTTTCTCAACAATTCGCAATCCTACTTCACCTACAGGATCAATAGTAAAACGACACGAATCGCTATTTGACTGCCAGTTTGTTATCTTATCCTTTGGAATCAGATCACCAAAATGATCAAAATCAGCAAGGAAATTAAAAATAGTTTCAGAAGAATAGGTCGACTTCTTAATGTCACTTTCAAACGTTGTCATGACTTACAAAATAAAAGAGCAAGCCATTCACTGACTTGCCCTGAGTTTATTTACAAATTTCTTACTTATTCCAGTTGGCAGGATCTTTTCTCCACTCTTGCAGTGTTGCCACGTCATCGGCTGTTACATAGCCCGACTCCTTAGCATATGGAATCATTTGTTCGTACGAACTAAGTGTTGTTAATTCAACATTGGCTTCATCAAATGCCTTCTCGGCAACACCGAAACCATAGGTAAAGATAGCTAACATACCCATTACTTCAGCTCCGGCTTCACGAATGGCTTCAACAGCTTTTAAACTGCTACCCCCTGTTGATATCAAATCTTCAATCACAACCACTTTTTGTCCAGGTTGTAAATCACCTTCAATAAGGTTAGTCATACCATGCGACTTGGCTGCCGATCGAATATAGATGAATGGTTTATTAATAGCATCTGCCACCAAAGCTCCCTGCGCAATAGCACCAGTAGCAACTCCGGCAACCACATCTACCTCCGGGTATTTCTCTAATACCAGGCGGGCAAATTGCAACTTAATAAAATCGCGCACTTCTGGGTAAGAAAGTGCTTTACGGTTATCACAATAGATCGGAGATTTCCATCCCGATGCCCATGTAAATGGGTTTGCAGGTTGCAACTTAATTGCCTTAATTTGCAACAGCTGATTGGCTATGATTTCTGCTAATTTTTCCATGCCGCAAATGTATAAAGTTTTTTTCAACGATAGAATACTTTTTTTAACCGACTCGCTCGAACAAGACCTTATTAATAACGACTTTGATGCCTTGCATAAATTCACATCGCATCATGAACTGAAGCAATTTGTTGAGTCGTTTGAGAACAATAAGGATTTGCAACAAGCTTTTCTTTACGGTCGTCCAAAAGAGCAATTATTAACCGAACTGAAAAAGTGCTTTAAATTTTTAATGGCAGCCGGAGGATTAGTATCTAATAACAATGATGATTTATTGATAATTCATCGTTTGGGTGTATTTGATTTACCCAAAGGAAAAGCCGAAAAAGGCGAAAGCATTGAAGAAACAGCATTACGTGAGGTTACTGAAGAGTGCAGCATTGCACCGCTTTGTCTAGAAAACAAATTATGCTCTACTTTTCATACCTATCTGCAAAAAGGAACCAACTATCTGAAAGAAACAGTCTGGTTTATGATGAAGTTTGAAGGCTCTGAAAATCCTGTTCCTCAAACAGAAGAAAATATTGCAAGTGCCCAATGGTTAAGCGTCACACAATTGGATAAGGTTAAGAAAAACACGTATCCTTCAATAATCGAAGTTTTAAACACAGCCGGATATTAACTGTAACCAATCCTTTTTAATTCATTTTAACACACTTAAAGCAACAAAAAAGGCCGTTAACGTGTAAAAAAAGTAGAAATTGTGCAAAATCAATAGTTTTTTAAACTATTTTAGTGCTTAATTAAAACACCTGACATGTCCGAAAACGAGTTCACCGAGCAAAAAACAAGGCTTCGGATAGAAGCTATGGAAAAAGAAATAGAGCGATTACGCTCTTCCAGCCATAAAAAATCTAATAAAATAGGATCGCTTCGTCGAAACTTATACTTTCAGCTGGTATTTTTTGTGTCCTTATTTTCGATTCTTTTATTTAAAGGATTGATCTTGCTTCCCGGCATCAGTAGCTCAGTAGACAAAGCACCTATGCAAGCAGAGGTGATTATACCACAAGATACCATAGTTACTAAAACTGAAATCAAAACTCAGGAAGATACAATCAGTCAGATCGTTTACAACACTCATAAAGGAGCCTTGCCCAAAGAAGACTACGATGGTATTCTATTTGCCATTCAAATAGGTGCCTATACTGGTATTGATCTTGATAAATACGACGGTAACCTTTTAGGCATCAAACAGGATAGTTTTGAAGGAATCAATCAGTTTACATTAGGTGAATTTATTGAATACAATGAAGCTGAAGAATTTTTAAATATCGTAAAAGGCATGGGCTTTAAGGATGCCTTTATCATGTCGTTCAAGAATGGACGCCGAATTAATATACAGAATGCGCTTGCCATGCGACTACAGGAACAACCTGTAGAAGTAACCGTTAAAGAAGCATATGAAGAAGAAGGCACTTCTGATGCTAATCTGGCATCAACCACACTTACTGAAAATGATACAAAAGAGAGTATTACAGTACCAGTTTCTACAGATGGAATAAGATTATAACATAGATAAAATAACAAGAAAGCCACCGTTGCAATCGCTCCGGTGGCTTTTTATTTAAATACAAACTATTACTGATGCAGTTCTTGTCGGATGTAAGTAATAATTTTCCAACGATCGTCGGGGATCACTTGTGCAGCATGTGACCCCATCATTCCAAAACCAATCGTTATTACATGAAAAATTTCTCCATCCGGATTATTTCTGATCTTATCTGATAAAAGTGTAGCTGGTGGATAAGGATACTTACCTGAAGTATATAAAAATCCTTTACCATCCCCTTTATCACCATGACAGTTAATACAATATATTCCGTACAACTCTTTCCCTCTTTCCACAATTTCAGTTTCACCATGATATGGATTTTCTAACTCCTGACCAGCCCAGGTACGATTCACATCGGTTTTTTCAAAATCATATGGAATCATTTCACGAGGAACAGTTCCCTCTGGTGGTAACTGATTTGTTTTACCATCTTTCCAAACAGGATTTTCAGCATATGTCTCATATGCCTGTGATTGTTCCATATCAGGAAAGTAACTATAACCTGGATGATTTCTGTTTTTATCACACGAAGCCAGTATAGCAAGAAAGGCAACACCCAGGGTTAATGTTTTTATAGATTTCTTCATATCAGCGAATGTTGTCATAATCAAAACTCTCTTTAAAGTATGGATGATTCTCAGGTACCACGGGAGCTTTAGCAAACTGTTTGAAAAACAGAAATAAAAAGATACCGGCAACAAGTATTGTCATACCAATTTCAAGCACTCCAAATTCAGCATGCCCGACGGCACCGGGCCATATGGATACATACATATCTATCCAATGTCCTACAAATACTATTATTGCAGCAATAAGCAACCAATTCATCTTTCGTTTTGTACCTCGTGGCATCAAAATTAAAAATGGTGTTAAAAAGTTGATGATTACATTAGTCCAAAAGATAAACTGAAAATCATTCTGCCGCGTCACAAAGTATACTGTTTCTTCAGGAATGTTACTGTACCAAATTAATAAATACTGCGATATCCACAGATACATCCAGAATATACTAAATCCAAACAAATATTTTCCAAGATCATGCATGTGTTCATCATTAACATGATCCATATATCCCATTCGTCTTAAAACAAATAATAGAATGATGATAACAGCAACTGCCGAAACAAAGGAACTTACAAAAATATACCAGCCAAATAACGTACTGTACCAATGGGCATCTATAGACATGATCCAATCCCATGCTGATGTAGAACTGGTAATGGCAAAAAGTACAATAAAAATACCTGCCCAATTACGACTGCGGGTAAATAGTTTTAAATCTGTTGATCCATCCGAAGCCAATGACAGCTTACGTATTTTTCTCACAAGAAAAGTCCAAAGTGCGATATATACAACTGTACGTATACTAAAAAACAAAGGATTTAGAAATGCGCTTTTACCTTGGAGCACTTCATCCAGATCCTCGGTATGACTCCAGTGGTAAATATCGTGCATACCCACCAATACCAAAAACATGATGACTCCGCCATAAGGAACATATTGTCCCATGGCCTCAGGGATACGCTGAATAGCGGTATGCCAACCTGACTCACCTAAAATATGAACCACCACAAAAAAAGCTGCGCCCATTGCAATGGCAGTAAAATAAAAACCATTTAACAGCACATTTGCCCAAATTCGATGGGTATGGTCGAGGTTAAGAAACACCCCGGCAACTGTTAATACAGCCCCGATAACCATCAGCACAATCAAGAAGGTTTTTAGCTTTTGCGTAAATTCAAATGACTTATACATGATTATCGTTTATGATTTAACTTCGTGTAATTGAACTCCCAATGCTCCCACTGATTGTAATGACTCATGCAGTGACTCAGCATTTCCCTCTTTGGCCTCCAATAAAATCTGGAATCTATCATTGGTTACCTCTTCGTCAAAAATATGGTTATCGGCTCCCGGCCCCAGATTACTTCTTATAAGAAAGCCAAAAACTAATGCAAAAGCTGCAAACAATACAGTTAATTCAAAAGTAACCGGCACAAATGAAGGTACTGATAAATAAGGTTTACCACCGAAATTCAATGGCCAAGCTTCAGTAAAAACCCAGGCCTGAAATCCAAAACCTATTATGGAACCAATTGCTCCAGCCACAAAGCCAGCCCGAGGCAATCTTGAACGGCGCATCTTTAATACTTTATCTAATCCATGCACAGGAAAAGGAGTGCGAACATCTGTGATATCCACATTTTTTTCCTGTAGCTCTTTAATGGCTATTATCAAATCCTTATCATCCGGAAAATATCCTGAAACGTATGTCTTATTCTTCATAGCTCTTTATTTTCCTTTTTTAATAAATTTCTCTGCAGATGTTTTTAATACACTCTTAACCTCAGCAATCGCTATTACAGGGAAGAAGCGAATAAACAAGAAGAACAATGTAAAGAACAATCCAAAAGTTCCTAAATAGATTCCGACCTCAACCCAGGTTGGAGAATACATACTCCAGCTTGATGGCAGAAAGTCGCGGTGCAGAGAAGTAACAATAATTACAAAGCGTTCGAACCACATACCAATATTCACAAATATTGAGATGATAAAAGTGGCAACAAAACTGCGTCGTATCTTTTTAATCCAGAATAACTGAGGAGTAATAACATTACATGTCATCATAATCCAGTAAGCCCACCAATAAGGGCCGAACGCACGGTTAATGAATGCATATTGTTCATATATAACTCCTGAATACCAAGCTATAAATAACTCAGTAATATATGCTATACCAACAATCGAACCGGTCGCAATTATAATCTTGTTCATCGACTCAAGATGCGCCTTGGTAATATAGTCTTCCAGATTGATCGCTTTTCGGGTAATAATCATCAATGTCAATACCATGGCAAAACCTGAAAATACCGCACCCGACACAAAATATGGCGGAAAGATGGTTGTATGCCAACCCGGTATAACAGAGGTGGCAAAGTCGAAACTTACAATGGTATGCACTGAAAGTACCAATGGAGCAGCCAAACCTGCCAAAATCAAACTCATCGATTCATGTCTCATCCAGTGACGAGCTGATCCTGTCCAACCAAAACTCAAAAAAGCATAAATCTTCTTTTTAATACCATTTTTAAGTCTGTCGCGTATTGTACCAATATCAGGAATCAATCCCATATACCAGAACAATAAAGAAACAGTCAGATAGGTTGAAATCGCAAAAACGTCCCAAAGAAGTGGGGAGTTAAAGTTGACCCATACATCCCGTGTGTTTGGATATGGAAAAATAAAAAATCCCAAAGGCAAACGTCCCATGTGAATCAGTGGGAAGAGCCCGGCACACATTACAGCAAAGATGGTCATTGCCTCTGCACTTCTGTTAATGGATGTACGCCACTTCTGACGGAATAATAATAAGATGGCAGAAATAAATGTACCGGCATGACCAATACCAACCCACCATACAAAGTTGGTAATACCCCAACCCCAACCGATGGTCCGGTTCAGTCCCCAGGTTCCAATTCCATCCCATACCGTAACAAAGATGGAAAACAAACCAAACATCAATGCAATAAGTGCCAATGTAAGACCAGCATACCAGGTTTTACCCGGCCGGCCTGTCATCGGTGCATATATTTCCTCGGTGACTTTACTATAGCTTTTTTCTCCGCTAATGAGCGGTTCTCTTACTGGCGATACGTACATTAGCTTAGCGTTTTATTTTGATCTTTATTTCTTACTTTACTCAAATAAACAACCGATGGTAAGGTATGCAGCTCTTCCAATAATCCATACTGACGGGCATCTTTCAATAATTTAGATACTTTACTGTTTGGATCATTCACATCACCAAAAGTGATCGCATCGGCAGGACAAGTCTGTTGGCAAGCTGTTTTTATTTCTCCGTCTTCCAGCATTCTTCCTTCACGCTTAGCTGTTAATTTCTTCTCCTGAATACGCTGAATACACATCGAACATTTCTCAATAACTCCTTTGGCTCGTATGGTAACATCCGGATTGAGAACCATTCGTTTAAGATCAAGCGTCATTCCGGCAGGATCGACACGGTTATTCGGAATAGTGTCGGCTCCGGTATAATCATACCAGTTAAAACGACGCACTTTATAAGGACAGTTATTATTACAATAGCGAGTACCAATACAACGGTTATAAGCCATCTGGTTAATACCTTCGGAGCTATGGTTAGTAGCAGCTACCGGACAAACGTTCTCACAAGGAGCATTATCGCAATGCTGACACATTACCGGTTGACGAACCACTTCGGGATTATCAGATTCGCCTGCGTAATAACGATCCAATCTTAACCAGTGCATTTCATGTGACCGGCGTACTTCATTTCGTCCTACAACCGGCACATTATTCTCCGCCGAGCAAGCTACAACACAAGCATTACAACCGATACATGAATTCAGATCGATAACTAATCCCCAATGGTGTCCTTTGTATTCATGCTCATGATAAAGGGTTGTATGCAGTTTTTCAACCTCTTCGTGTTTTTCATTTCCTGAGGCAGGATTCTTTAGGTATTCGGCAATGGTTGTTTCCCTCACCAAAGCTCGTCCTTCCATGGAATGATGAGACTGTGTGGCAGCCAACTCGTAGGTTGCTCCTGTTGCAACAGCATCAACATTCTCAACGAAATACTGGCGATTGCCATTCTTCATTTTCACCAAAGGATAAACATTCTTACCCAGATCAGTTGCGACTCGGCCGGCATTCTTACGTCCATAACCAACAGCAATAGCCAAGGTATTTCTTGCCTGCCCTGGTTGAATCAAAACAGGTAATTCAATTCCATTCACTGCAACAATATCACCCTGACTCCATCCCCTTAATGCCGCAAAAGCTGGCGAAACAGCTACATAGTTATCCCAACAAACGCGACTAACCGGATCGGGCAATTCCTGTAACCAGGGATTATTGGCCAATGTTCCATCTCCAATCGGAACATTCTGATAAAGAACAAGCTCCAATTCATTTCCTGAAACAGGATTGGCATACTTTGATATAAAACTGGTGTCAACCCCAGAAAAGGATGGGACACTATTTTTCTTTGTATCATCAAATACCAAACCATCTCTAAGGGAAGTCTTCCAGAATGTTTCGAACTGTTTACCTTGTGACAAGTTTATATTATAGATATTCTCTTTCCAGTTTGACTTGATAAAATCGTAATACTTACCTTCAACACCAGCCCATGCCATCAGGTTTTCCTGGGCATGTCGTGTTTTAAACAGAGGACGGATAGCTGGTTGAGTAAGCGTAAATAACCCTGAAACCAACTCTGAGTCATCCCAACTTTCGAGAAAATGTGGAGCCGGCAAAACATATTTACATGCTAATGCAGATTCTGTTTGCTGCGAATGAACCGCAATTTTCAGATCCACCTTAGCCAATACATTCTGAGTTTTTTCATCCAATGGAAGGTGATACAAAGGATTGGTATTCCATAACATAACAGCTCCAACCTGATCGGCTTCAATTCTATTTAACAGATCTTCAAAATCCTTATCCTTTCCTTCAAATAAACTGATTGGGTAATCCAAGCGAATGGTATTTCCTTCACTTTCGAGGATATGATTGATACCACATACCATTGATTGTACATCCACATCATTACTACCCGATACAACCAGAGATTTACCTTTTGCAGACCAAAGTTCTTCTGCAATTTTCTGTATTTGTTCAGGTGCGTTTACTGTTGGTACCGACACACCGGCTTTACCGGCTAATAAAGAAAATAAGGCTGCGATATAATGTGCTTCGTCTGAAGCAGCCATCGGAACACGTTCATCGGAATTTGAACCCGTTAATGTCATGGTGGATTCGAACTGTACATGACGCATCATCTCGCGTTGTCCTTCGGTTAACTTCCTTGCTGAAGCATACTGACGACCAAAAGTAACCGGTTGCAACCAGGTCCCCAGAAAATCAGCATTAAAACCAACCACCAGTTTAGCCGCATTAAAGCGATAAGAAGGTATGATTGCCTCACCATAATTTAATGCAAATGATTCGCGTAATGCTGAATACGAATATGCATCAAATGTTTCATGAACAACAAATGGATATTTTGCTTTAAAATCAGCCAGTAGCTTTTTTGTTGAAGGACTTATGATAGTTGATGTCAGAATCACAAATTCCTTCCCTGCATCCCATTCACTCAATATTTTCAACATATCAGCATCCACCTGCTCCCAGGTAGTAGCTTTCCCGTCCACCATTGGTTGAGCCGGACGTGACTCATCATATAAATTGAGTAACGAGGCTTGTATTCTTGCAGATGCC
Organism: Carboxylicivirga caseinilyticus; assembly: GCF_050589785.1. Classification (NCBI taxonomy): domain Bacteria; kingdom Pseudomonadati; phylum Bacteroidota; class Bacteroidia; order Marinilabiliales; family Marinilabiliaceae; genus Carboxylicivirga; species Carboxylicivirga caseinilyticus. The sequence continues at coordinate 141,915 of NZ_JBNGOX010000005.1, forward strand.
GAACCTCCGGTCATCTTACACATGTCATTTCCTTCAATCTTTATTGGGCGACCGTCTCTGACCTTAACGAGGATGGGCACCATTTCTGATCCATCGTAAAACGAAGATGCGTAATAATTAGCTGTGCCGGGCTTCACCTCTTCCGGCTGTATCAATAAAGGGATGGCTTTCTTTACAGGGCGTTCGCATCCTGCCAGAACAGCAGCCGAGGCGATACTAAATCCGAAGTACTTCAGAAAGTCGCGACGCGAATTTGTTGAAGAATCCTTCCCGTCGTTCAATATATAAGAAGATTTCTTCTCCTGAACAACTTCTTCTTCGGGTATTAATTCTTCAATGCTTTTCCAGTATTGCTTCATAGTAATAACTGATTTATTTTGGGTAACAAGGCAATTCCTTAATTAAATTTCTCTTTGATTAATGATGACAATTCATACAATCATTTGCACCAACATCAGCAGCCTTAATTGAGTCAAGAACTCCTTCTGCAATGTCTTTATGCAAGGCTTCAAATGTTTTGTAATAATCGTTATCGTAGAAGTTTACATTGGTCTTTTTATGACAATCCAAACACCAGCCCATTGACAGATCATTTTCTTGCTTAAGAATGTGCATCTCTTCAACTGTTCCATGACATTCAGCACAATCAAGCTGACCCGCATTTACATGTTGAGAGTGATTAAAATAAACATGGTCCGGTAAATTATGAATTCGTATCCACTCAATGTCTTTATTATTCTCATAAGCATCAACAACCTTGGCAATTTCAAACTGCCCGGAATTAGTACCATTACGCACTACCATATGACAGTTCATACATAAACCAGCACTTGGAATTCCGGCTGACTTTCCGTGTTGAGCATTATAATGACAGTAATTACAATCTATCTGATTATCCTGAGCATGCACTTTATGCGAAAATTTAATAGGTTGATCAGGCATATAATCCGGACTTCTTCCAAAATCAGTTAATGTATGTGCAATAACTTTACCCTGATAGGCCAGTCCACCCATAATAATAAGAATATGAACAAGTTTAAACTTAACCCTTTTGGTAAAAAAGATATCAACCAATGCAACAGCCATTAGTACTCCCAACAACAAGAAAATCAAAATTGTATTGATTGACATTTTCTTTTCAGGAACACCATTTTGAGATAATTCGGTAAGATAACCATGAAGATGAAACAGCTGCTCATCAGTCAATTCGTAATTGATATGAACCTTCTCCCTCATTGCCCCAGACGGTGTCAACAAGTGACTTTTAAAAGTTGCAAGATCCATATCAGCAGCCACTTTGGCCATTTCCAATGCCGAAGGATTCCAATTGATGGTGTCGGAAGTGTAATAGGTATGACAAGATGCACAGGCTTTCGCATCTTCTCCCGTTGGAATTAATCCATAATACAGCCGTTCGCCAACTTTTAAATCAGGTTCGGGTGTTCCCTTTTTACCGCGTTTTTCTTCTGCCCCAACATTTATTGTTGAAAGAACAACAAAAAAAAGTAAGAAAAACTTTAAGAAAATCTTCCCGGAAGAACGGGACTTAGATAAAGTTTGAACCATATTAACGTATTATTTATCATCTAAAAGAATTCTCTCACACACGTAAGTATCATCTAATCAGAAGATTTAGAGTTAATGACAATTAATCTTTTTTAACATTTCAACTTTTAACCATTCATAACGATTTAAGTTGAAGATTGTTTAAGAGCTTTATTTGATTTTAAAGATTTTTTTCTCTTTTATTCTTTTAAGTTTTCGGTAAGTTTTTTAACCAACTTATAATTAAAGAAGAACTCCCTGGCAACCACACGGATTATTGTATACACAGGTATAGCCAAAAACATTCCAAGTATGCCTGACATATATCCGGCCATTAAAATAATCAGGAATATTTCAAGAGGATGTGCTCTCACACTTGATGAGAAGATAAACGGCTGGAAAATGAGATTGTCCATTAACTGAACAATCAGATAAACAAAAAATATCCCCAGAATAAAGTTCAGAAAATCGGGTGGAACACTTAATTGAACATACACTATTAAACCCACAAGAAAACCAAAAAAGGCTCCAATCAATGGCCCAAGGTAAGGTATTACATTAATGAAACCAGAAAATAAACCAATGATTACAGCATGTTGAAACTCAACTCCAACAATTAAAAACCCTACTGTTACAAAAACAGATATAAGTGTAATCTGAATTAAAACTCCTATGAAATAACGCCTTAGTAAAGTCTTAATGGATAACAGCATATGCTTTAAGGCACCTTCAAAATGTGTCGGAATAAATAAAAGAAGTCCTTGAATAACCAACCATTCTTCTTTAAGAAAGAAAAAGGTCATAAACGAAACACTAAAAACAAAAATAAAGACGCCTCCAAGAAAACCTAATACTCCGGTAAATATGCTTCTCAATTGTGTGAAATCAAAAAATGTAATAGCTGTTTCTTTCAATTGATTCTCCAATACATCAAGACCGGCCTTACCAAATTCTGAATGATTAAGCGGAGCCAGAACATTCTCCAACAAACGGTTACCTTTACTAAAAACAACATCAATATCCACATTTGATAAAAAGTGAATTTCTTTGATAACAAATGGGACTGCAACCCTAAAAAATGTAAAAACAAAAATCCACAAAACCAGAACGGTTATCAATGCAGCTACAGAATTCGATAATTCCCATTTTTTAACTCTGATTCGTTTAAGCAAATCAAAAACGGGACGTATAACAAGGGAAATTACAACAGAAACGAGAACGAAAGACACCACCGCTCTGAAGTACCAAAGTAGCAACGCTGTCAGGCAAGCCAGTAAAATCCATAATAAATATTTAATTCTTTCTGTCATATAGCCCCTAAACTGATTCATGAGATGCTATTAACAAGTTATTCCAAATATTTGAGAATAGCATATTTTCTTTTCAAATCATATGGTCAAAAAGTCATCAAAATCCACTATTTAAGCATTATATATTCCAATTTTATATACAAAATATATAGAGATATATGTTTTTTCACTACATTCATCCCCAAGATGAACACTGAACCCATTTAGAGAGAGCGCACCATTTTTTTAAAGCCCATTACCCACACAAATCATGAGAGGATCAATAATCGGAGACATTATTGGCTCTGCTTTTATAGAGTCACCACAAAGCACAACAGATTTTCAGCTTTTAAAGCCATTTTCGGCCTACACAACAGATACTGTTCTGACGATTGCCATAGCTGATGCCATTATAAAAAAACAATCATACGAGGATAGTTTACGTCATTGGGTCAGTAAATTTCCAAAAGCAGGTTACAGAAAGAAATTTATGGATTGGGCATTATCCGATAAACCTAATCAACAATATAACAGTTCGGGTGATGGAGCTGCACGAAGAGTAGCACCCATCGGTTTTTCTGCTCAAACTCTTGAAGAAGCAATGGAACAGGCTAAAGAAGCTACCATTATAACGCATGCCCTTGAACCTAAAATTAAGGCCGCACAAGCTATGACCGGGGCTATATTTTTAGCAAGAAAAGGTGAAAGCAAAGAAGAAATCAGTGAATTCTTAAAAAGTAAAATAGGGTACGAGCTTCCAACTTCACTTAATAAAGAAGAAATAAACCCATTAATTAAAAAATATAAATCTCCGGCTCCGGCTGCTTTGTTAGCTTTTCTGGATTCAACCAATTTTGAAGATGCTATTCGCAAAGCAATATGGCTGGAAGGACCAACCAATACTATTGCATCTATAACCGGTGGTTTAGCACAGGCTTATTATAAACATATTCCTAAAGCATTAGTTAGAAAAACACTCTCCAGAATTGATCCCGAAATGGAAAGCACAATGGAGGACTTTGAAAAAATACACTGTAAGGAAGTTTTACAGAGTAATCAGGACATTAAATTTAATTTTCATTAAAATAAAAAAGGTCAGCTCTCGCTGACCTTTTCATTTATATACTAAGTGGCTTTTTCACTTTTTCATCCAATAAGGCAAATGCCAATACCTCTGAAATTTCCTTCACAAAATGGAAAGTCAATCCTTCAAGGTATATGTCATTGATCTCATCAATATCTTTCTTGTTATCCTGAGACAGAATAATATCTGTTATACCAGCCCGCTTTGCAGCCAGAATTTTCTCTTTGATACCACCAACAGGTAAAACTTTACCTCTCAATGTAATTTCTCCGGTCATTGCCAAACGGGCCCTGACTTTACGCTGTGTAAATATCGAAGCTAACGAAGTTACCATTGTAACACCTGCAGATGGACCGTCTTTTGGAATGGCTCCTTCCGGAACATGAACGTGAATATTCCATTCATCAAAAGTTTCGGTTTTTAGACCCAGCATTTCGGCATTTGCTCTTAAATACTCAAGAGCCAAAACAGCTGATTCTTTCATAACATCACCTAAGTTACCGGTAAGTGTTAATTTACCTTTTCCTTTACTAATGCTACTTTCAACAAAAAGAATTTCACCTCCAACAGCCGTCCATGCTAAACCAGTAACAACACCGGCAGTTGAATTATCCTGCCATTTATCCTTCGAGAATCGCGGAACACCTAAGAATTCTGCCACATCTTTGATGGTGAGATTCTTCTTAACTTCTTCGTCTTTGGCGATCTTTAATGCAACTTTTCTGCAAAGTTTAGCCAAAACCTTATTCAGTTCACGAACCCCTGATTCGCGTGTATAGGATTCAACAATATAACCCAATACATTTTTATTGATGGATAGCTTACCTTTTGCGATCCCATGATTTTCCATCTGATAAGGCAGCAAATGACGTCGGGCAATCTCAACTTTCTCATCTAATATGTATCCGCTAACATCGATCAACTCCATACGATCAAGTAATGGTTGTGCAATATTACCAATGGTATTTGCCGTAGCAATAAACATTACATTCGAAAGATCGAAATCAACCTCCAGATAGTTATCATGGAAATGTTCATTTTGTTCGGGATCCAGAACCTCAAGCAATGCTGAAGCCGGATCGCCATGAAAACTACTGCTTATTTTATCGATCTCATCAAGAATAAATACCGGGTTTGCTGATCCCCCCTTTTTAATATTCTGTATGATACGACCTGGCATTGCACCAATATATGTCTTTCTGTGTCCCCGGATTTCTGCTTCATCATGAACTCCTCCAAGCGACATACGAACATACTTACGTCCTATGGCATTGGCAACAGATTTACCTAATGAGGTTTTACCTACTCCCGGAGGACCGTATAAACAGATGATAGGTGATTTTAATTCACCTTTCAGTTTCAATACCGCCAGATGCTCAAGAATACGTTCCTTCACTTTATCCAAACCGTAATGATCACGATCAAGGAATCTCTCCGCCCGTTTCAGGTCATAATTATCTTTGGTATAATCATTCCAGGGAACATCCAATAATGTTTGCAGATAATTATACTGAACCGAATACTCACCTGCTGCAGGATTCAAGCGCTGAAGTTTATCAATTTCTTTAGCGAATAAATCAGCCACCTCCTTATTCCATTTTTTCTTTTCAGCTCTTTCTCTTAAATCGCGAACCTCCTGCTCAATAGGGCTTGAGCCTAACTCATCCTGAATGGTTTTAATTTGCTGCTGAAGCAAATATTCTCTCTGCTGCTGATCAATATCCTGTTTTACCTTGCTTTGGATATCATTCTTCAGCTCCTGCATCTGAACTTCACGTGCCAAATGCTCTAACAATGCCATTCCTCTATCCAATAGGCTCTCACATTCCAGCACGTCTTGCTTTTCCTTAACCGACATTTCAGAGTTGGAACCCACGAAGTTGATCAGGAAACCATCATTTTCAATATTTTTTATTGCAAACGATGCTTCAGGTGGAATATGTGAAGATGCTTTAATAACCCGTAGCGAAAGATCTTTGATGGAACTTACTACTGCTTCAAACTCACTCTTGGTATTGTCATTAGGCAAAATATCTTCCAGACCTGTCACTTTAGCCAAATGATAGGGCTCATCAGTCACAATCTCATCTAATCGAAAACGTTTTTTACCCTGTATGATTACGGAAGTAGAATTATCAGGCATTTCAAGTATTTTAATAACCTTGGCCATCGTTCCCACTTCGTAAAGATCTTCTTTCTGAGGATCATCCACTTTCACATCACGCTGAGCGATAGCTCCAAAGTAACCTTTATTGCGCTGCACTTCTTTAATTAACTGAAGTGATTTGGCCCTACCCAAAGAAATAGGAATAATCACCCCAGGAAACAACACCGTGTTTCGAAGCGGTAAAATCGGCAATGTGTCAGGTACCTCAAGCTCATTTACGCTTTGATCATCCCCTTCTGCAACGATTGGAATAAACTCAGCATCAGACTCAAACACCTCTGATAGATAGATACTATTTTGCTTTGTCTTATTTTTATTCATATTAAGTCTTTCAAAAAGGCAGACATTCCTGTCAATATGTCCGCAAAGCTCATTAAAATACAACGATACCTATTGTATCAATACATGTGCCAAAAACTAGCGCAGGGCACTTCTAAACTTAATTGTATCATTGAAAACCGTCTTCAGTATGCTACGATCTGTATCGGTAAAAGATACATTTCTTCTTCCCATTGCAATGGTTGCAACATTTTCAACAGCCTTCAGCCCGTTAATCCTGTATCCCTGTGGTCCTCCAATCACAAATGAAGGAACAAAATTCCTAGGAAAACCGCTACCAAATAAGTTACTACCCACACCTACAACAGTACCTGAATTAAATGCAGTATTAATAGCACAGCGGGAATAGTCCCCCATCACTAAACCACAAAACTGAAGATCTGTTTTCTGAAAGCGTTCAGTTTCATAATCCCACAGCTTAACCAGTGCATAATCATTCTTCAGATTTGAAGTGTTAGTATCAGCTCCCAAATTACACCATTCTCCTATGATTGAATCACCTAAATATCCGTCATGCACTTTATTACTATATCCGGTTATGATTGAATTACTCATCTCTCCTCCAACCTTAGACCATGGACCGATGGTAGCACCTGGATAAATTTTTGCACCCATGCTAATTTGTGATGATTCGCATAGAGCAATCGGCCCGCGCAGCATGGCACCTTCCATAACCACCGCATTCTTACCAATGTAGATGGGGCCGCTTTGTGGATTCAGATAAGCATATTCTACACTTGCCCCCTCTTCTATAAATATCTGATCAATTAATTGGGGATTTTTATTTAATCCCACCACATTGACTGTGTCACTTAAGGGCTGACTTCTTCTTCCTCGTGTAATGAGTTCGAAATCATTCCTGATCTCGTCCTGATTGTAGGGAAGTAATCGAAATATCTTATCCAGATATTTTATTTCACCATCATACTCTTTAATATTAAATGATGATGTTTTTCCTTCTATAATTTCTGATGTAAAATCTTTTGAAGATCGCACTGCCAGCAAAAGTCCTTCTTTTACAAGGGCTTCATTAAAGCCTAAAGCACTTACTTCGTCAACTAAATTATTCGCTGGCAGTAACGAAGCCGAAACAAATAAATTATCTTCTGCCAGTTCGCCTCCATATTTGGCAGAGAGCTCAACAGATGTCAGATAGCCGGCAGACCGACCTAGATGTAACTCCCATTTTTCTTTGATAGTTAATATTCCACAGCGTAAAGCAGCTTGTGGTCGGGTAAAAGTTAGCGGCAACATTGCCGCATTATGTTGGTTGTCAAATAATATGAGATTCATCGCAATAATTTTACACTTAAAAATACAAAAAAAGCTCCGGAAGTTCCGAAGCTTTTTTTATATCTTAACAAGTAGTAATTACTTACGCTTGTCGAAATGCTTTTGATAACGGCTCATAAATTTATCAACACGTCCAGCTGTATCAACTAATTTCATTTTACCTGTGTAAAATGGGTGTGATGTGTTAGAAATTTCCAACTTCACCTGAGGATATTCAGTCCCGTCAATCTCAACAGTATCTTTTGTTGCAACAGTAGAACGAGTAATGAATGTTTCCCCGTTTGACATATCGGTAAAAGCTACCAATCTGTAATTATCCGGATGAATTCCTTGTTTCATTGTTATATGCTTTAAATCCTTACTATTCTAATTCTATTCGGGCTGCAAAGATAATTCATAAATTATTAACGACAAAAGATTTAAACACAGAAATTACAAATCTTTTTTGTCTTCATTTGAATACTTTGTATCCACAGGTATTTCTGTAGCCCTTTCTTTACTTATTTTCTGACCATTAAAGAGGTATCGATAAGTAATGTGTTTCTTGCCAAAAGCCGCACCCATCGATTCCTGTAGCACTCTCATCTTAGGATTAAAATCTCCTACCCACGAAAGTTCAAGCTCTTTTATATGTGATTTCTTCTCTACCGCTCCTTTTAAATTCCAAAACAGACCAGATTCAATACCCGACCTTTGAAACTTCGGTACAACTCCCAAAATAACAACTCTTGCCCGGGTCATTTTATTAGAATATTTGCGCCACAGAAACTTAAGCTTATTTACGCCATTCAATTTACCTTTGAATCCTTTTATGATTTGATTCACATCAGGAAACAACACAATAAATCCAATGGGATCGTCATGGTGATAAGCAAACCATATCAAATCTTCCATCATAAAAGGCTTGGCTTTCTCCATGGTTTTATTCAGCACCTCCCGATCAATGGGTTTAAAGTTCTCATGAAATTGCCAGGCATCATTATAGATGGTTTCGAAATCATCCAGAAACTTTTCTGATTGTGTCCAACTAAAATGTCTGAAATTAAAACCCTCTTTTTTAACCACCCAACCTGCAATTTTCCAAAATCGCTCAGGGAAAGGAACTGTCAAATCCAGATGATTGGTTATCTGTTCGAAATAGTTGGAGAATCCGTATTCCTCGAAAAATTGTTTGTAATAAGAAGGATTGTACTGCATTCCAAATCCTGGCTGTGTAAATCCATCAACAAGCAGCCCCCAAAAATTATCGTTCTCTCCAAAATTAATGGGCCCATCCATGGCTTCCATGCCACGCTCTTGCAACCATTCTTTGGCTTTATCAAACAATAGAAAGGCAGCCTCTTTGTTATCGATACATTCAAAAAAACCTAACCCACCTGTTGGCTGCTCAAATCCAAAAGCCTTTTTTTCATTGATAAAAGCAGCAATTCGACCAATTACCCGATCCCTGTCTTTTAGAATAAAACGAGTAGCTGTACCGTGTGTAAAGAAAACATTTTGCGTAGGGTCAAAAATTTCTTCGATCATACCATCTAAAGGACGAACATAAGCATGGTCGTTTTGATAAATTATTTCAACGACATCTAAAAACTGCTTATTCGAAATTTTATCTTTTACCTCAAATATTTTCATAGGACAATAAAAAAATGGTGAAACCACAGGCCTCACCACAAAAGTATATGATTATTTTAACTTTCCTAAAACTCAAACCAGTTCACATAGTCTTCCGGAAGCTTTGCAGGGACATCTTTGTGATAGAATTCATTTCTGGAAGCAACATAATTATAATCCCCTTCCCATTCTTGCCATTTATCTGCAATGGTTTTTACTGCATCAATAATATAATCCAATTCCTGATCAGTCATTGTAGGATGAATTGACATACGTATCCAACCCGGTTTTTCAGATAAATCACCATGATTTATTTTACTGGTAATCTTATTAGATGTATAATAATCAACATGTAACAGATAATGCCCATAGGTACCGGCACAAGAGCAACCGCCGCGAACCTGAATACCGTATCGATCATTCAATAATCGTACTGCCAGGTTAAAATGAAGATTATCAATATAAAATGAGATGGCACCCAATCGTTCTTCTGCATTATCAGCCAGTATATTCATTCCGGGAATCATACGAAATTCCCGAAAGATCTTTTCAATCATTTCCTTTTCACGAAGATGAATATTTTCAACACCCATCTCCTCCTTTAATTTAATGACCATTGCAGCTTTTATGGATTGCAGAAATCCGGGAGTTCCACCGTCTTCGCGTGCTTCAATATCATCAATATATCTGTATTTACCCCAACGATTGGTCCAGTCTACCGTTCCTCCTCCTGAATTATCTGGCGCCACATTATGATACAATGCTCGATTAAAAACCATTACTCCAGAACTTCCCGGACCCCCAAGAAATTTATGAGGTGAAAAAAAGACCGCATCCAAACTTTCTTTTGGATCTTCAGGATGCATATTAATCTCATCATAAGGAGCCGATGCAGCAAAATCGACAAAACAGAACCCTCCATTCTCATGCATTATCTTTGCTAAATCATAAAACGGAGTTCTAACGCCTGTAACATTCGAACACGCTGTAAAGGATCCTATCTTTAATATGCGGTTTTCATATTTTTTAATTTCTCTGCGCAGTGAATCAGGATCAACCAACAATTGATCGTTGGGTTCCAGTACAACCACATCAGCATTGGTCTCTAACCAGGAAGTATGATTTGAATGATGCTCCATATGGGTTATAAAAACGACCGGACGTTGATCAGCAGGCATGCTGCAGAATCGCTTTGCTTGCTCTGGAACTCTCATTCCCAGGATTCGTTGTAGTTTATTAATAACATTGGTCATTCCAAAACCGGCTGTAATAATAATATCATCATCCCCGGCATTAACATGCTTTTTTATAATCTTATGAGAAAGTTTATAAATATTGGTCATGATCATTCCAGTATCACTCGACTCGGAATGTGTATTCGCAACCATCGGACCAATTTTTTCCTTCATTACTGATTCGATGGGCTCATACAGCCGTCCACTGGCAATCCAATCGGCATAAACAAGAGGTTTTTCACCAAAGGGAGTTTGAATAATTGCATCGTACCCAATTGTATTCTTTCGAAACTTTTCGAAGTGAGATTCAAGCTTGCTCATTCAATTAATCATTTAATAAGTCGACACATTGATAATATTATCATATCTACATTAATACAAATATAAACTTTCAATCAGTAATGAAAAATGACTTTTACCAACTTCAAAAGTTAATCTATTTACCTTCATCAACGAACTGAATTTCGCTTATAATATCTTGTGCAGTAATTTTCAGCGGCTCTGATTCCGATTGACTTGCTTCTTTCACCCAATTTTTAAGCTTTGGTGTGCTTATTCCATTAACACGCAACATTTTTTTAACTGCAAAAGCAATTGATTTTAGATAAAAATAATCTTCTTGCCACAAACGATCATTAATCAGGTTATCTATCTCTTGTGTACTCGTCTTCTGTGAGTAATAAACAGACCATCCTTTTGTATAATTAGATAAAATCTGCAACCATTTATTATCAGCTTCTCTCCATTCATTAACCAATTCATCTGCAATAGGCAACTGCCCCCAGAGCAACATAGATGTTCGTTCAACCAAATCGATATTATTGATTAAAGCAGCCCAGTCTCTGCATCTTTCAATGGTCATCTCTTTAGCAGGCACCAACATGGCTGCCAACAACATCGTTTCTCTGATTTCTTTATGCCATAAACGTTCGGCCAATGTATAATCTGATCGATGCATTGAAGCAAGTTCTTTTAAATGTGGAAATCCAACACCATAGTTAACACGGTATCGAATGCCTCTTCCCTCCATTTGTCCCACTGTTGTGCCATTCATCCGTAATCGTATACGATTTATAATTGACTCAAGCTCGCTATCCAACTCCTTATTTTCGATAAAAAACTTCATCTCGATAAAATTTACATCTTTTAACCTCGACTCCAACCATCAGAATTACCAAACTGATATCCAATGTATTTATTTTGATTATCACTCTGAAATATCGATGAATAATCGGATACAAAGTAAAAGATTTAAAATTTTATTGCCTAACTATTGCAAGATTCAATTTGATAATATTATCTTTGCATCGCTTTAGAAAAATGGTGAATGTAGCTCAGTCGGTTAGAGCGCTGGATTGTGGTTCCAGAGGTCGCCGGTTCGAACCCGGTCTTTCACCCAGAAAAAAGGTCAGCAATTTTGCTGACCTTTTTTAGTTTACACTATTTCTGATTTAAAACACTCACCATTGATTTACTGTTAATGTAAAATATTAACTCGTTTATTCTTCTTATTAGTCTGTCTGACCAAAAGGAAAATTATAAACCGGGTATTTTACTATTTTTGGTACACCTAACAAGAAATAATGATTCGCATCAAATTTATATTATCAATACTCTTACTAATTATTTCAATTGTTTCTGTTCACTCTCAAAACCTGATAGAAATAATCGAGAAAAGTGAAAAAGCTGTATTTGAGTCGCATAGTTACGACAACAAAGGCCATGTGATTGGTAACGCCGCAGGTTTTTTTATATCACCCAACGGTCTGGCCATAACCATGAGTTCCATTTTTGAAAAGGCTGATTCGGCCAGTATTGAATTAAGGAGTGGACGCAAATATAGTATTGAAAGGGTCATTTCAGTTCATCCGTATACAAACCTGGCATTAATAAAGGTTGAGCCAAGCAGATCACGCCCGTTTAATTATCTGTTACCCTCGAAAATATCATTCAGAGAAAATGAAGAAATTCTGACCATGATATTACCTCAAAAGGATGATGATGCAGATGGCACCTATCTGGCAGAAGTTTCGGAAATTAAATACTTTCCATTTATCAGCCGATCAGGAGTTATTAATCAAAACGTTTCCCATCATACCAACGGAGCACCGGCAATTAATTATAAGGGGGAATTGGTTGGTATTCTTAAGAGTCATGCTCAAAAAAATAAAAAGATCATTTACAATTCATATCTACTGAACGATTCGAACTGGGTTGATATCAATCAAAAGGTGCCGAATGTTAAAATGAATCCTGAAATAAGCTCTTTGTTAAGCCCCGAGATTAGTGAAGGTATCTTCAATATTATAGTCGAAGATTATATTGATGCCGCACGAGAGTTAAGCAAGCATATCAACCAAACCATTGAAGACGTAGAAGGCAAATGCCTTAGAGCTTATGCCAGGCATAAATACAACAATAAGGTTGGAAGCAGAGAAGATTTTGTTGATTGTAACCGTATTGATCCTAATTACTTTTTACAGTATTATTTAAAGGGATTGATTGATATGGAAGAGAACAAAAAAGACGATGCCCATATAAATTTCACTTTGTGCCTTGACAATCAACCCAATTTTGCAGCAGCCATTGTTCAACAGGCCATGATTGATCTTGACCGAAGAGAAAACATTCAGGAAGCATTTAACCGTTGCTCAGAAGCCATTCTGCATGATTCGCTGGAAGCTACAGCCTATTACGAACGCAGTCGACTACGATTTCAACATTCCGACAATAAAGAAGGAACATTGGATGATGTAAATAAAACCATTTACCTTAATCCCAACCTTCCCGGCATTTACACGCTTCGTGGCATTATTCGTGCTGACAACCAGGATTTACTGGGTGCTATTGAAGATTACGATCGAGCCATCGAAAAGGATCCGAAAGATGTTCATGCCTATATTAATCGTGGAATAGCCAAATATAATATTGGGTTAAAGGAAGAAGCCTGTAACGACTGGAGCACCGCCGGAAATCTGGGTAATTACAATGCTTACAAATACCTCTCGAGATATTGTAAAGAGGTTAACAGAAGTATTTATCCCAATTAATTATTTTTTCTTTTTGACTTGAAAAGGTCATTTAAAGCATTTGAACCAAAATATCCTGTTGGTTTGTTACCTTTGTATCAAATATAAAAACAATGATTACACAAGAAACACTTAAAGATTTAGCAGGACGCGAGTTAGCGTTAAGGAGGTATCTTTGACGTCGATCGTAAACTGATTGAAATAGAAGAAGAAGAAATGCGATCACAAGCTCCTGATTTTTGGGATGATGCCAAAAAAGCAGAGGAGCAAATGAAAAAGCTTCGTGAATTAAAAAGCTGGGTTAATGATTATAATGAAGTGAAAGCTTCAGTAGACGACCTGCAGGTATTGTTTGATTTTCAGAAAGCAGGAGAAGCTGATGCTTCTGATGTTGATGAGCAATACGAATTGACCCTTGATTTAATTGAAAAGCTGGAACTGAAAAACATGCTTCGCCGCGATGAAGATAAGATGGGTGCTGTATTAAAAATCAATGCAGGAGCAGGTGGCACCGAAAGTCAGGACTGGGCGCAAATGCTGATGCGTATGTACATTCGCTGGGGTGAAGCACATAAGTATAAAGTTAAGGAAGTAAACTATCAGGAAGGTGATGAAGCCGGTATTAAAACCGTGACTTTACAGTTTGAAGGAGATTTTGCTTACGGTTATTTAAAAAGCGAGAACGGTGTACACCGTTTGGTACGTCTTTCGCCATTTAACTCAGCCAATAAACGAATGACATCATTCACATCTGTTTTTGTTATTCCTCTTATTGATGATAGTATTGAGATTGAGGTAAACCCAAGTGATATAGAATGGGATACTTTCAGATCTGGTGGAGCTGGTGGACAGAATGTAAATAAGGTAGAAACCGGAGTTCGACTGCGACACATTCCATCAGGCATCATTATCGAAAATACTGAATCACGTTCACAGTTAGGAAATAAAGAAAATGCCTTGCGTCTTTTAAAGTCGCAGCTATACGAGATTGAACTTCGTAAAAAACTGGAAGAACAAAACAAGATTGAATCGCAAAAGAAGAAAATCGAGTGGGGATCTCAAATAAGATCATACGTACTTCAGCCATATAAATTGGTTAAGGACGTGCGAACCAATCACGAGACTTCGAATGTTGCAGGGGTGTTAGATGGTGATATTGACGATTTCATTAAGGCATACCTGATGGAATATGGTGCTCAGGAAGTATTTGAATCGAACTAAAAGCAAGCTTTATGATACAGATTTTTCATAATCCACGATGCGCAAAAAGCCGGGAAGGGTTAAAGCATCTTGAAGACAAAGGGATCGAATTTGAAATCATTAAATACCTCGATGAGCCACTAACCCCGGATGAGCTTACTGATGTATTACGCAAATTAGGCAAGCGACCAATGGAGATTATCCGCACTAAAGAAGATATCTTCAAGGAAGAGTTTGCCGACAAGGAACTTTCGGATGAAGAATGGATTCTGGCAATGCTCGAATATCCACGATTAATAGAACGTCCGATAATCAGTAACGGCGAAAAAGCGGTTATAGGAAGACCTGCTGAGAATATTGATAGCATACTATAATTGAAATCCCGATGAACATAATTTCATCGGGATTTTTCTTGATTATAACTTTATAAACCTTACATAGGTATCATCCTTTTTCAAAATATATAAACCTCCTTTCAGATCACTCACATTTATGCGATTAGCAAAACATTTATGTGATTTAACTTTTTCTCCTGAAATAGAATAAATCGAGACGATATCACCTTTGCTTATATTAGAAATAGTCATCCAATCTGTAACAGGGTTTGGATAAATAATTATTTCATCAGTTTTAGATATTCTCTCAATTGATGATGATACGCCATTCCATTCTACCTCGACAAACAATCTGTCGTAAGGATAATAAGTAGTAATATCTCCCGAAACTGAAGTAGTAACGTTATCAGATGAAAAACCAAGTGCATTCACCTCTTCATTTAACATTCCATAGTTGGGCATTGGAGTAAATGTCTTGCCTAAAAACAATTCTTCAGTTTCAGTATTTTCAAAAGTAAGTCCATCCAGATTTTTTAAAGTTATACCATCATAATTGAAAACCTTTGGATATTGATCTTGCAGGAAAACAATGATATTGGCTGATCCATCATTTAGAGGGTACAAATTAGCCTTTGTTGTAATATCACCATCCATAAAAGGAGTGAAAGAATTATCGAAATTGATTCCATTTTTACTTAACCAAATCGTTGGTCCAGATGGCTCGTTATTTTCGATATACATGAAAAAATAATTTCCACCCTTATCTGCATCCAAATCAAAATAATGATAATTCCCTTTAGTAGTTGTCCTCAACCTTGTTGGTGTTTGCCAAACACCGTTGACCTTATGTGCATAATCAATATAATATGTTCCCAACGAAGGTGCCTGTTTATAATACACCAGATGTTGATCTTCATTATCAATAATTTGCCTACCTATCCATGAAGTTCCTCTATCAACCGTTCCTTCTGAATATTTATAAATTTGGGTCATAGTACCCCAATTAACCTGCTCATTACTGTAATCAACAATTACCTCGTGCAATTCTCCTCCATAGTTCCACCATCCGCGTCGATGCAAAATAATATGAACCTTTCCTTCTGAATCCGTATTAATAGCAAAAGGTACTAAAGCATAATTATACGACCACGAATCCTGTAATTGTGTATAATAAACCTTCTCTTCCCACCCTTCCATTGTTTCAACCAATACAACAGTTGTTTGCCAAAATTCATATCCATAAGATGTTCTGGCCCCATAGTTAAAATAGGGATTATACGAATATGCTATGACACGCTGATTATTTCCTGTAAGACCAATAAATGCAATATAAATATCCCCGTCATGACCTGTAGGAATTAATTCTTTTGTCCAGACATCTGTTCCACGTTGATTAGTAAAACAATGTAACTCGTAATTATCAACTATCAGAGAATAAAGTGTCCCATTCTCATTTAATATTGTTGAATATTCCAGATAATTTGCTGGTGAAGTGTAGTATTGCCTCTGAAATTGAAGCGATTGAGCATAGGTATAAGATGAGAGCTGACCCGACTCATTTTGAGCTGATACAGGTAAAGAAACGATTATTAAAATAACCAAAAATTTAAGAAGTAGACATTTTGTTTTCATGATAACTTAATTTAGATAGGTGTAAAAAGTGCATTAAAAAAGTTAATCAATATAAGAGACAAAATCAAGCACAAAACAATTCTATATATTTTATTATCTATATATTAAAGATTGTTCAACGTTAGTTAAACAAGATTATATATAACAATTTTGACATAATTCAGATCCTACCTATATTAGACAGTTACGCAACCATTCGTCTATATATTCATCATTAAAACATAAGAATCTAAACCCACAAATGATGAAAAGACATATCTTGCTTATTGCAATCTGTATAATTAGTATTTCAACCTTCGCTCAGAAACATAACAGTACGGTATATCTGAAAAATGGTACTGTCATCAAATGTGACATATTAGAAATACTGCCGAACGATGGTGTTAAAATACAAACCGGTTCGCATGTCTTAATGTTATCAAACAATGAGATTGATCGTATTGAAATGAATAACAAGAAAAGCAACTTAAATTTTGAGAACGAAAAAGAATACAAGGGAGTTTTTAATAAAACCTCATTGGGCATATTAGCAGGCAATACTTCCAATAATGAAAAAGCACCCCTAACCTTTACTTCAACTTTTGGGGTTCATGTAACACCGAAAATTACCCTGGCTGCCGGATCTGGTGTGGAATTTTATAAAGAAACCATTATTCCGGCTTTTGCAGAAATCCAGTATTTCTTTAAAACAAAAAAACTAACACCCTATCTATATTCAAATGGCGGCTGGTCTTTTAGCATTGATGATAGGAAAAGTACTTCATCATATGAATACAATTCACACGGAGGAATCAGATATGGTGGAGGTGCAGGCATTCGTATATGGACTAATTCAGGTATAGGCTTAATTATAGAGGCCGGTTATCAATACCAGGAAATTAAAACAGACAAAACACAAAGCTAT
This sequence comes from Carboxylicivirga caseinilyticus, assembly GCF_050589785.1. NCBI lineage: Bacteria > Pseudomonadati > Bacteroidota > Bacteroidia > Marinilabiliales > Marinilabiliaceae > Carboxylicivirga > Carboxylicivirga caseinilyticus. Next base: position 159,578 of record NZ_JBNGOX010000005.1, read on the forward strand.
ATGCAATACGAATCGACATTAACTGATGAATACAATCGTTTTGCTTTTAAAATAGGACTATACTTTAACTAAACCCAACCATGAAAACAAAATTATTATTGACTTTTTTTGCCGGTTTATTGATACTAAGCAGCTGCAAGAAAGAATGTGATCCATGCATGACACCCCCGGCTCCATTTTATTTTGATATTAAAGATGCCGAAAGTGGTGAAAATATTTTTACATCAGGTATAGCCAGTTCTGATGATCTGGAACTAATTAACACATCAACCAACGAAAGCATGGATTTTGATTTTATTGATGATGAGGATGTGAACATACTAATGATAAACAGCATTGGTTGGAAAACAGAAATTATTTCGGCTAAACTGCTATTAGATGGAGAAGAAGTATTTACGTTAACCGTAGATGCAGAAAGAAATTCAGGTAATTGTTGCAGCTGGACGGAGTATAACGACATTGAAATTAGTAATGCTGATTTTACGATAGACAATATTTATGGTACCTATATCGTTTATTATTAGAAGTCTGATACCCCATTTGTATTAGAACCTCATTTTACCCCTATAAAAACGAAGTCCCTGCAGGCCTAAAACCTACAGGGACTTTTCTATTTATCACTTATTACCAAATTCTATCTGTATGACTGGCCACCTGAACTGGTGTTACCTACAACTTTGATAGGTCCCCGCTCTATAACCAGATTTTTCTTACCACTACTACCTTTTGCATTTAATCCTCCGGAAGATGCTGTTAAAGCAAAGCTCAATTCTTCAACATCATTTAAGAAATCCATGCTTACACTGCCCGATGAAGCCTTAAAGTATGAAGCTCCGGTTAATTTAATGTTAGTACCTCGCTGGCTTCCACTTGAACTTGAAAGATTAACAGCACCGGTTACTCTATCCAACTTCATACTGCCTGATGACGTGCTTGCTTTTACATCTCCAGTAACATCAGTAATATTTAAACTACCGGATGTTGCCGTTGCCCAAAGATTACCTTCTACCATATTAATGGATTGTCCACCGGAAGAAGTATTCATATCAAGATCACCACCAATATTTTCAGCCTTGATACTACCTGAAGAAGCTTTTGTTTTCACATTTCCTTTCACACCAACAATACGTTGCGAACCTGAAGAAGTACCGGCACGTAAATCACCACCTATATCTTCGATTGACAAACTTCCGGAAGAAGCGCTAATGTTCAGATCAGAATTAATATTACGGGCTTTGATACTTCCACTGGATGCTTTCAGTCGAATATTGCTCTGTCCTATACCTTCAACACTAACACTACCACTTGAATTATCCACCATAATATTGGTATTCTCAGGCACCTTAAATTCCAGTTTACCTTTAAGGTTACCACTGATAGAATTAGGACGATCAATCCAGACACGAAGAGTTCCACCACTTACATTATGACGAATTTTCATATCATAATTTTTAGATGCATAGATCTCACCAGTAAAAGACACATCATTGGTTGACTCTCCTGTGATGATTACCGAACAGAAAGAACCTTCAACCTCAACGGATGTTACATTGCTATAATTTTCATTTACCTGATCAAGCAGATTTTGTGCCTGTAGGCACGAAACGGAAAGGGTTAATATCATTGCCAGGGACAACACAAACCCTAATCTGTGCATATTTCTCATTTCAAGGGGTATTTAATTAATAATCTATCTATCACTTAGTTTTATGACTACGATAAATAGGACGCCTTGACATAATAAGAAGTTACAAGCCTTTTTACTTTTTTTGTAGAATCGCAGATTTGTTGAATTGTTTAATTGCTCATCCACAGTTCAACAACTAAACAAATTAGCACTCACGGTATTAAATCAATTCTGCAGCCAGAGCTTTTAAATCAACACCTGAGAAATTGCCTGATGTCATAATCAGTAAATTTGAATTTTTCAGATCTTGTTTCTTTAACCAACCGACTAACTCTTCCGATTCAGTCATCACCAACAATCCTTCCTGATCAAAAGCATCACTTACCTCCAACTTTGAAATATCAGGCAATCGTTTGTGTTTTAACACTTCAGGATTATAGAAAACAATGGCTTGATCGGCCATTTGCATTGTATGTTTGTACTGTGGTAAAAAGTTTTTATTCAAGCTACTAAAGGTGTGTAATTCCATTACGGCTATTAACCTGCGGTCAGCAAACTGCTGCTTCATGGCATTGGTGGTTGCCTTTAGTTTAGATGGAGAATGCGCAAAATCGAGATAGATATTGGTATACTCATTCTTTTCTAATAATTGAAGTCGCTTAGCAGCCCCTTTAAAGGTACCAATGGCTGTCAGAAACTCATCATCTGAAATACCAATCTTATTACAAACCATGCGGGCACCATTCATATTCTGAAGATTGTGATCACCAAACACCGACATTGGATATTCTTTACCTTCCCATTTCACAACCACTTGCCCCATTTTGTTTTCGTAGGGCAAGGTGGAATAAGCCTGTACATCCAACTTATCTTTTTTCTCAGTGGCCAGCTTAACCAATTCTTCATCACCATCAAAATAAATAAGGGCGGCCCTTTCAGGCATGCTGTCTGCAAAAATGGTAAACTGACTAATATAATTCTCCCATGTTGGGAAAACATTCATATGGTCCCAGGCAATACCAGTCAACATAGCAACCTGTGGTTTGTACCAATGAAATTTAGGAGTCAGATCAATAGGTGAAGACAAATATTCATCTCCTTCAAACACTGCTATCGGAGCTTCTTTTGTCAGTCGAACCATGGTGTCAAACCCTTCCAGCTGTGCACCTACCATGTAATCAAAATCTTTCTCCAATGTCTTCAGAACATGCATTACCATGGCAGTTGTTGTTGTTTTACCATGACTTCCACCAATAACAACACGGGTTTTATCTTTGGTTTGCTCATACAGATATTCAGGATATGAATAAATCTTTAATCCCATCTTTTGAGCTTTCAATAGTTCAGGATTATCTTTTCGGGCATGCATACCAAGAATGATGGCATCCAGTTCGTCATTAATATTGGCTTCATCCCAACCTTCTTTCTTAGGTAATAAGCCATGAGTTGCCAATCGTGATTTGGAAGGTTCAAAAACCTCATCATCCGAACCAGTAACAGTAAAGCCTTTCAAATGCAAGGCAATAGCCAGATTATGCATAGCACTTCCACCAATGGCAATAAAATGAACCCTCATAGCAGTTTTATTTGATTTTTTGAACAGCTAAAAGTAGTAATAGTTTTTCAGGCAGAAGGCAGAAGACAGGAGTATTTTAGCCTATCAAGACTCTTTTAGAAGACTATAGACAGAAGGCTTGGATTATGGATATCGGACTTCGGACTGATTGCTGCGGTCTTTCATTATTGAGAAATTAAGTTTAAACCATATTGATATGATAGAGAATACTTACTTTTGCAAAAAACTCAATAAAAATGATTGATAAGCACGAGTGTAAACAGATTGGTATCATTGTAAAAACACACGGTATAAAAGGTGAATTGGTAGTTCGTTTATTTGATGAATTCAATATTGATCATATGGATACCGAGTTTTTGTTTATTGAGTTAGATGGTGGTCTGGTACCTTTTTTCCTGGAAGAAGCCCGAGAAAAAAACAAAACCGATGTTTTGGTTAAGCTTGAATTAGCTAAAGAAGAAACCGAGATTGAACGCCTGATTGATGGACGTGTGTTTGTTAAAAAAGGCAATGTTGATGAAGCTTCTGATGATGAGGCCTTCTCTGCATATCAATTAGTAGGTTATTCTGTTCAGGTCATTGGCATTGGTCCACTTGGTAAGATTATTGCCATTAAAGACATCTCGAAAAACCCGTTGTTCGAAATCGAATTTGAGGGTCGCGAAATTCTAGTGCCTATCGTAGAAGATTTCATTGTGAATATCGACGACGAAAATGAGGTTATTATTTTTGAATTACCCGAAGGGTTGATTGATCTTGATTAGTAGAATTGCTGAATTGTAGAACTGTTCAATCGTCGACTCAACAAATTAACAGCTCAACAATTAAACAACTTAAGACCATTTCTCCGCCTCACCAATTCTCATACGCCAATCAGATAAAATCTCTATAGCCTGATGCATTTTAGTATCAAAGGCAACCATCACTGATTTACATACCACCTTGGTTTCCTGTGTCCTGACATCAACTATATGTTGTTCCATATTCAGACTCTTGGTGCCAATTTTGACAATGGCCGTTTTCACCTCAATCTGATCTTTTAAAAATACCGGAATAATAAAATCGGTATGGATAGATGCAATGATTAAAGCCTGTGTTCTTTTAAAAAAGTCATCTCCAAAAACGTCATGAATATAGTGCATACGACCTAAATCGAAATACTCCTGTAAAGTAGCATTGTTTACATGTCCAAATGAATCAATATCGTTAAAACGAATTTGAACCGAGGTGCTATGATGAAATGTTATTTCTTGCATCTTTAAATCTGTTAGCTATTAGCTGATAGCCAATAGCTTTTTACATTAATATTATATCTTACGAAATTAAGTCTAAAAGCTAACTGCTAGTATCCGAAGCTTTATTATTCCCTGATAATCTTAATCTCCCCGCCTTTTCCAAGCTTAACAATACTTGAAGGTGCCGGATTACTGGTTTCATTCTGACGGTATTCAACAATAAAGTCGACCCCATCTTTAATTACATCACTTATCTGGCTAAAGTTCTGCGGAGAAGGTTCTCCACTAACATTTGCCGAAGTACTGACAATAGGCTTTTTAAAACGGGAACACAACTCTTTTGAAAAATCTTCTTCTGTAATACGGATACCAATACTACCATCTTCCGCTATCAGATTTGAGGCCAGATTTTTGGCATCATCATAAATAATAGTCAATGGCTTATTGGTTAACTCTGCCATATCATAGGCTACTTCCGGAATATCATTCACATACGAGGCCAGCTTGGCAGTATTATCAAGCAAAACAAGCATACTTTTAGAGTCGGCTCGTTGCTTCAATTCATAAATTCGCTTCACTGCCTCAGCGTTGGTAGCATCGCATCCAATACCCCAAATGGTATCTGTTGGATATAATAGTATACCCCCGTTGCGTAAAACTTCAAGGGCCTTTTTTAAATCGTCGTGCATAATCAATATACTAATGATTGAGGCTGCAAGATAAGAAGAAAGCAAAATTATTTAACCATTGATTGTAATAAATACACGGTTATTAGACTTACTCTGTGTTCATTAATTATTCAATGGTTTTCGGCCTGGTACATTCCAATATAATTCTATTAATATGCACGCTTTCCGGAAACTTTAACCGTTACAATATAAACAAATAAAGCAGTAGCTATTCCATAAATATTAGCATCAAATCCCAAAGGTAATTGTCGCCCTGAGAGAATAAGTAGCAATGTAGTTGTACCTCCTGTAACCATTGATGCCAAGGCAGCAATAGAACTGGTTTGCTTAGTGAACATAGCTGCCAATACCGGAACAATCATACCTGATACCATAAAAGAGTAGGAATGCAGCATTAGATCAAGTACACTTGTCATTTTAAGTGCCAACAGAAGAGCTATCACACCAATAATTAATGTAAGTATTTGTGAATACAGAAGACTCTTTTTTGCTCTGTGTTTTTTCAGCACATCGGTCAATATATTACCGGACGCTGCCATTAAACAGCTATCGGCTGTTGACATTATTGCAGAGAAATAGGCAGATAAAACAACACCCAGAAAACCGACAGGTAAAATAGTCTTAAGTAAGACAGGCAGCCCCATTTCCGCATCCAGGCTATCGAAAGTATAACCTGGCAATTGATTATTTTCCATCGCTACTCTCGCAAACATTCCCAGTATCACACCAATAAAAGCCATGATGGGATATTCGAACAGTCCAGCGATAAACCAGCCACGTTGCGCTGTTTTGGTATCTTTAGCAGCATAGATGCGTTGATAAAGAGTCATTCCGATAAACCAGATAGGAATGATGGTAAACATCCAATTCACAATTTTTTGCCAGCTTATTGCCTGCAAACTCAAAAATGAAGGATCCAGAGTTTCCCGAATCGCCTCAATGCCACCAATTTTAATATAGGCAAAGGGCAGACCAACCAAAACTAATCCACCCATTAATACAATCCACTGAATTGTATCCGTATAAATTACTGCTTTTAATCCTCCCAAAACGGTATAAACAACCGCCACAGTCCCCATTACCAACAAAGCCTGATTAATTGAAAGAGCTGGAAAAGTTGAAGAAGCCAATTTAGCCCCAGCAAGAATTTGCGAACTGGTGAAACCTATATATCCAATAGCAGAAATTAATCCGGCTAAAAGCGCTACACGTTTATCAAACACATGCTCTAGGTATTGAGGAAAAGACAAAAATCCTTTCTCTCTAGCCAAGTCCGAAACTTTTGGGATCAATAGCACACCGCTCAACCAGGCACCCAACAAGCCAGTAAACAACAACCAGCTCCCTGATAATCCCATTGTAAACCCCAGTCCTCCAAGTCCTATTGAAAATCCTCCACCAACGTCAGTTGCAACAACTGACAGGCCAATATGTAAGCTACTTAATTTACGTCCTCCAACATAATAATCCTCTGTAGAGTTATTTTTTCGCATGAAATAAAAACCTACCCCGAGCATTACAATCAGATAGGAACAAAAAATGAGAATATCTACTATATGCATTTAGCTAATAATTTTTGCCCAATACCCCAATCCATTCATTATTAATTCAATGGAAACAGTACCGATAAGAAGAGCAATTACACGTCCGGCAATATCAATGTATTGTTCAATAAGCTCCTCTTTTTGTTGCTGTATTTTGTCGTGAATATGTTTTAAAATAAGTATGATAGAAGTACAAAGACCAATTGCCAATACAATTGCTATTACAGCCTGCATTTTATTTAGACGTTCGCCAATAAACACACTGTAACTAATTGTTCCGGGACCTATAAAAATAGGCATAGCAATCGCACCTGCCACATACTTAGATTCACCTCTCAACGTCTCTATCGAAGCACTGCCTTTAAACACAAACTGTATACCCGTTATCAGAAAAACAACTCCCCCAAATATTTGAAATGAAGCAAAACTGGCATTAAATACCGAGTCAAAGATAGTATCGCCCAGCAATGCGAAAGAACAAAACACAACCGAACTAATCAACGAAGCTCTGATCATCACCTTTGTAAATATTGCTTTCGACTTTTTCTTAACAATATCTATCAGGTAAACAATAATAAGAAAGGGATTAAGCAGAACCAACAACATGGTAACAGATTTAAGTATTTGCTCCATTCTTTATGTATTGATTATTAATGTTCGAGCTCAACGTTTAATTCATAATATGATGACCTTCCTACATTTTTGATATAACCTTTATACGTCAATGATAAGATTATCTCTGAGCCCTTTGTTGGTGGAATTTTTAAATCTTTAAAAATATTACCATACAAAACGCTTCCTTTCTTTTGAAGAAATTTTAATACCTTTTTTTCACCCTCCGGGATTGTCGATAGTTTTAAGTTTCTCTTTTCTGTCATTTACTTCTTTTAAATCTTTTTGATTAATAATATATGTTTTACAGTTACCCCAACCATTTACTCCCCTGTAACAAAAAACATTGCGATAAAGGGCCAACGGTGTATCTCCAGTTTCTCCTTTACCTGCAAAAACAGGACAGCTTTTTGAATTAGGACATAAGTTTTTTGACATATTAAATGTGTTTAAAATAAACGTTCATACTTTCGATGGTACCTGCAATATTCGTGTTTTTAATCAAGGTTCCGGAATAACGGTAACCAGCCCGTAAAAAAGTTTTATTCATAGGTACGGAATTAAGCCTGGCTATGGTATATAAAGTATAAATACCCTGCTCCTTCATCTCTTTCTCCATCGCTTTGAGTAAAATACTTGACAAGCCATTGCCACGATGAACAGCACTGGTTGCAAAATCAGTCATCTCAGCATTTTTGCCTTTGCAATCAACTTCTGAAGAAGCTAACGCCCCAATCACTCCATTCTTAAATGCACCAAAATATTGAATATTCTCATTCATTGTTTTCTTAATATAATCGGCTTCATGAATAGGGAAAGGGTATGTTTCAAACACTTCCTTATATATTGCTACCATTTCGTCAACATCTTCCTTATTTAATCGCCTTACTTCATAACCCGACTCACTACTATCATAAATCAATTTTGATTGCATTTCGTCCTGAAGTAATGAACTTAAGATACTTAACTGATCTTTTTCAATATGAAGAAGTCGATCAGAACTTAAAAACTTAGCCATAAAACAAGCATCATGCTCACCTTCATAAAAATGAGGAATATGCCCTTCCATTATGTACCCATCAGCAATAAACAACGGGGCAACCTTCTTGGGAATTTTGCAGAATATTTTTGTATAACCATTCTGTCGTGCAAGAACTGAAAGTTGTTGAATAACCAATTCAGCTTCCTGTACATCCAATTTCATTAAATAAATCCGATTGTTGTGTTTACCATGTTGAATTAGCGAACTATTTCCAATGGTTTCGGCAACATCATGCATTATCATCTCTTCTTTGAAAACGCTCATTATTTTCAGGTATTAAAGATATTGTATCATCATTGTCAGATAGAAGCTTTTCAATTCCAACAGCTTCCAATTCTTCATTATTCTCATTTATTTGTAGTTCCAGGTCACACTCTTCACAATTTCTGTCACACATTTTTGGCTCATAGCTATCCGGCTCTTTATAAGTTGTTATCACTCCTTCATAATTACGCAACACTACTTTATTTGTGGACCATGAAATAATATAGTTAGGCATGGCAGGAATCTTGCCTCCTCCACCTGGCGCATCAATTACATAGGTAGGACGGGCAAATCCACTGGTGTGTCCTATCAAACTTTCCATTATCTCAATTCCTTTACCAATTGGCGTACGGAAATGCGAAAGACCTTCGGACAAATCACATTGGTATAAATAATATGGACGAACCCTGTTTTGAACCAATTTGTGTAATAGTGTCTTCATTATTCGGGGGCAATCATTAACATCAGCTAACAGAACTGATTGGTTACCTAAAGGAAATCCCGCATCAGCCAGTTTTGCCAGAGCCTCCTTTGAAGAGGTTGTAATTTCATTCGGATGATTAAAATGGGTATTAATCCATAGTGGCTGATATTTTTTAAGTATCGAAATTAATTCATCAGTAATTCTATAAGGAAGAACAACCGGCATTCTTGTTCCTATACGAACTATTTCAACATGTGGGATCTTCGTTATTTCAGCTAACAGCCAATCTATTTTACTATCTGGCAGCATAAACGGATCTCCTCCAGAAAGCAAAACATCCCGAACCTGTGGAGTTCTCTTAATATATTCTATTCCTTCCATTAATTCATCATTTGAAGGTACAAAATCCACATCTCCAACTTTCCGCTTTCGGGTACAATGCCTGCAATACATTGAACAAATATTACTAACATGAAACAAAACACGATCGGGATAACGATGAGTAATGCCTCTAACCGGACTATCTTTATCCTCCGATAAAGGATCATTTAGCTCTGACTTCAAAGTAATTAACTCATCAACGCTGCCAAATGATTGCTTAAAAACAGGATCGTTCTTATAATTGTTTTTATCAATCAACGATAAGTAATAAGGCGTAATAGAAAGCGGAAACTTTTCAAATGTCCTCTTAAGATCATTTCGTTCTTTTTCACTAAACTTTATACCCGTGAGGTATTCAAATTTTTCGAGTGACCGAATGGAATGTTTCAATTGCCATTTCCAATCCTTCCAATTAGAGAACTTGGAAGATTCAGCAATTTTAAAAGCAATTTCTTTTTGTGCGTTGTCGTATATCATAATTTGTTCGTATGTGATGTATTTGTTGAACACTTCTGGTTCAATGAAAAATAATTTTACACCTCAATAGATGTATAGCACTCTATTTATGGATACTAATATTGAAAAACACTATTAACCAATACCAGAAAAGAGGCTCAGAAGTTATTTTTGTTTCTATGCGAACAAATTTACAAAAAAATATAATAATCCCAGAATAATCTATACTTATTCAGAATATCCCAATCAATAAGAAATTAAGAAGAACTATTGATTCAATACTTCATCCTCTTCCAGATCACTTTCAAGCGTAATCAAAGGCGAAGCCTCTACCTGTTCAATATTAAGCAGTTTTACCAATGTATTTAAACTATGCTGCACGCTTTCTAATTCTTTAGAATCTAATTTTTGGAGTCTTTCAGATAACTGCTCATGAAGTAACGCAGGTATACGATCCAATAAAGAATCACCTGCTGAAGTTAACGCAATATTAACAACCCTTTTATCTCCGGTTTTTGGCAAACGGGCCAGATAACCTTTTTTTTCAAGCCGGTTAATAATGCCGCTAACAGTTGATGAATTGAGATTTAAAAATTTACGAATCTCACCCTGAGTAGCCTGATAATTACTTGAGTCATGAAGAAAATTTAAACACAACACCTGTGGAATACTAACACCATATTCTTTTTGAATCTTTTTTGATTCAATATCAACAGATCGAACAATCTTTCTGATCTTTATTAAAATTTCGTTTGTATCCATCATAAGGTATCGATTACAAAAATAATATTTTTCTCAAAACCTTTACAAATAAAAAACCGCCAAGCTACTGCCTGACGGTTTAATTTTATTCTATTTAAGTCATTTACGACTTCTTGAAAATCGTTTAATAACATATTACACTGCTACATTATTTTCGCGCAACGCATCGTTTAAGGAAGTCTTTTTATCTGTCGACTCTTTGCGCTTACCAATGATTAATGCTGCTGGTACCTGAAAATCACCAGCAGGGAATTTCTTGGTATACGAACCCGGAATAACTACCGAGCGAGGTGGAACATATCCTTTATATTCTATTGGCTCATCACCGGTAACATCAATAATTTTTGTAGACCCGGTTAATACCACATTAGCCCCCAATACAGCTTCTTTACCAACACGACACCCTTCAACCACGATACAACGTGATCCAATAAAAGCATCATCCTCAATTATAACCGGAGCAGCCTGTACCGGTTCCAATACACCTCCAATACCTACACCTCCACTCAAGTGAACATTTTTTCCTATTTGTGCACAGCTACCTACTGTTGCCCAGGTATCAACCATGGTCCCTGTTTCAACATGTGCTCCAATATTAACATATGAAGGCATCATCACCACTCCACTTTCAATAAATGAACCATAACGTGCAACGGCATGAGGAACTACTCGAACACCCAATTTCTGATAATCTTTTTTCAATGCTATTTTATCATGAAATTCAAATGGCCCCACTTCGATGGTTTCCATTTTCTGAGTCGGGAAATATAAAATCACTGCTTTTTTCACCCACTCATTTACAATCCACTCGTCACCATTAGGCTCAGCTGTTCGTAATTCACCCTTATCCAGTTTTTCAACCACCGTTTTAATGGCTTCAACGGTTTCTGTGTTATTTAATAAGCTTCGGTCTTCCCAAGCTTGTTCAATCATATTTTTTAAATCGCTCATTGTGATGATTTTTTAATTTTGCTGCAAAAATAAGGCTTAAAAATAAGTAATCAACCCGAAAAAGACTACTTCGTCTGATTTTAACCAATTCATCTCTAGTTGTTAATATTTTAAAACTATTAATACAACTCTATAGTTCATATGAATTTTCAACTCACGACGTGGTTGTTTATCTCTTATTTCGTAAACTCCTCGCTTCGTGCAGGGTTATTGATGAATATGTCTATCTCACATTTCAAAACCCCCAAAGGAAGTAATATAATTAGCCCAGAATTACAGCGGTGGTATACAAATGTATCATAAAAGAATCCCATCGTGATTCAACTGTTAATTCGCATTATTGTCAAGTTCTATAACCTTACAAATTAAAATTTCAACATGTTTTAAACATATCAGGCAACCATTACCCAATCATTAGCATTATTTAAACAAGGTAATAATCCTGACTCATGAAATTAAACCCCCTTTCGTCGTTATGTATTGTCATTCTGCTTTTTTTAAGCACTAATTTACAAGCCCAGTTCGAACTCGAAACTGGAATAAACGGACAAGTAATAAGCTCAATAGACAGCTCACCAATTCCTTATACACAGATAGGTGTTTATGGTCGAAACCTGATGTTTGCAACCGATTCATTAGGCAGATTTAAGATTGTTTTTCCGGAAGGCGACAGCCTAAAAGCACTGGCTCTGGGTTACGAAACGGCCATTCTTTATGCGGATTCACTCTTTAATCAAGAGACAATTGTTAAATTCATTCAATTAAAGCCCAAACTTTTTCAAGTGACAAAGATTGATATCACCCCATATAAAAAAGAAGTCGATTCTACCGAAATTGTTAATGATTGAAATAAAATCTAATTTAATAATTCTCATCAGGCAACCATTTAATCCTGATTTGCATTTAACTTAGATAATATGATTTCATAACGAATGAAAAACCTCCCTTTCTATATCATCCTTATTTTTTCATTTTTAGTAAAGCTGAATTCAGTTGCTCAACAGCCAGAATTAATATGGATTCATGGAAAAGTAATTAATCATTCCGACAGTATCCCCATACCCAATGCACAGGTTGCCAGTTTTAAAATGGTAAGAATCTTTGCCTGTGATTCATTAGGTGAGTTCAAATCTACATTTCCAAAAGGCGACAGCCTGATGGTAACAGCTCTTGGCTTTGAGCCAAAGGTTTTCAGCAGAGACAGTTTAAATAATGATGAACTGGTTATTTTCGATCTTGAATCAAAAAGCTATATGCTTGATAAAGTAGATGTAAGTGGATTCAAAGAATTTCGAGAATTCACTGATTACCTGATAGAGGAAAGAGAGAAACAAAAAGAACTGGAATTTCCTTCCTATGTACCATACGACACAATGGCCTATGCTAAACCTATTTATCACAACAAACCTCCCATCTTAGTAGCATTATTTCAACCCATTAATTACATCTATTATTATACAAGTCCTTCTGAACGACAAAAAATAAAATCTTTACGAGAGGTGCAGGAAGATAAAATAAGAAGTCGTCTAACCAGAAACCTCGTTCATCAACTTACTGAGCTTGATGGTGAGAAACTGGATAAATTTTTAATATATTGCAACACCAAAATACATCTTACCGAACAAGACAATGAAATATCTATTACCAATAAGGTAATGGATTTATACTTTCATTACCAGCAAGAAAAAGAAAAATAATGACGGGAAAAAGACTTATTGTTTTATGTGCAATAATATTGTTGATTGTGGGTAACAGCATTGCTCAAACATCAACAAAGGGAAGAATTTTGGCAAAAATACAGGATCAAACAACTAATAATCCTGTTCCGTTTGCATTTGTAGCCAACAGCAAAACAGGTATTGGAAAAGAAACCAATGAAAAGGGTATTTTCAGAATGGATATTGCAGCGACCGACACACTACTTTTCAGATGTATGGGTTTCGAGGATAATAATTGGGTACTTGCTGATCTGGATTTAAATAATGATACATTAATATTGAATGTGACTCCTAAAGCCTATGCTTTAGATGAAATAAAAGTATTTCATTTTAGATCCTATGCTTCATTCAGAAGTATGGTTGCCAATATGCCTATGATGGAAACAGGTGAATATATTCTTCCGTTTAAAATTGACATAAAAGAAGCTTTGGCCTTTCAGAAAGCAGAAAAAGGTGATTTTAGCTACAGTTTAAGTTTTGGAGGCAAAAGTCAAACACATGAACAAAAGCATTATAGTCATGTATTAGCGGAAGAACAACTTTACTCACTTTATAATAAGGTTACTTCTCGCGACAACTTACAAGCATTTACACAATTAGAAGGCGCAAGCCTTGACTCATTCATTGTTTTTTTAAGAACGAAACACAATATCGATCCTAAACTATCGGAATATGATATGATGGTAGAGGTAAGTAAAGCTTATGATAATTTTTTAGCATGCAAATCAGATAGTATTTCTACCTCTTTTTAAAAATTGAAATCCCTTAATCTGAACTTACAATTTTATTTGATATTATTTAACTGTCAAAAAACCGACCAAATGTTCTAATTATCTGTATTTCTGGCTTATTAAATAATACCCCGAAGTCCTTTAATGTTTTCGCATTTTCGAACTTATATAATTACAGAAAGAATACATAAAAACAATAAGCTATTTATACGACAAGCTTTCAATTATTAATTTTTTTTGGATTTTTTTTGATTATTTCTTTGGAGTTAACGAAATCAATTCTACATTTGCTACCGTAAAAAGCACAAGCATAGATGAAATTCAACTTAACACTCGTTCTCGATATTATTATTATTCTCTTAGTCATTATTAGCTGAGGGTCGTGAGAATGGTGTATAGTTAATTGAATATAAGATATTATTAAGCCTTTCTCACACATGAGAAAGGCTTTTTTTTTAAGCAAAACAACCATAAAAATCAAATGAAACGAATTTTAAGAAGCGCAACAACAACAGAAGGAAGACGAATGGCAGGAGCCCGCAGTCTTTGGCGAGCCAACGGAATGAAAGAAAATCATTTTGGCAAGCCTGTTATTGCAGTTGTTAATTCATTTACACAGTTTGTACCTGGTCATGTTCATTTGCACGACATAGGTCAAATGGTAAAGCAACGCATTGAAGCAAATGGATGTTTTGCTGCTGAATTCAATACAATAGCCATCGACGATGGTATTGCCATGGGGCACGATGGTATGTTATACTCTTTGCCATCTCGTGATATTATTGCCGATAGTGTTGAATACATGGCCAATGCACACAAAGTAGATGCAATGGTTTGTATCAGTAACTGCGATAAAATTACTCCGGGAATGTTGATGGCTTCCATGCGATTGAACATCCCAACTATTTTTGTTTCCGGTGGACCAATGGAAGCTGGTAAAGTAGGAAACAAAGCATTAGACTTGGTTGATGCAATGGTAATGGCTGCTGATGACTCAGTTTCGGATGAAGAAGTTAATGCTGTTGAGCGCAATGCATGTCCTACATGTGGTTCATGTTCAGGTATGTTTACTGCAAACTCAATGAACTGCCTGAATGAAGCAATCGGATTAGCTTTACCAGGAAACGGAACCATTGTTGCGACTCATCAGAACCGTAAAGGTTTATTTGAAAAAGCAGCCGACTTAATTGTAGATATTACTTATAAATATTATCGCGATGGTGACGATTCTGTATTGCCTCGCTCAATTGCCACTTACAAGTCATTCGAAAATGCAATGACATTGGATATAGCCATGGGTGGTTCAACTAATACAGTATTGCATATTTTAGCAATCGCCCACGAAGCAGGCGTTGATTTCAACATGGATGATATTGACCGCTTATCGCGTAAAACTCCTGTATTATCTAAAGTAGCTCCAAACTCGCATTATCATATCGAAGACGTTAACCGTGCTGGTGGGATCTTGGGTATCTTAGCCGAATTAAACCGCGGAGGATTATTACATACTGATGTAAGTCGTATTGATTACCCAACGTTGGCTGATGCATTGAAAGATTATGATGTTGCAGGTGGTACTGCCACTGAAAATGCTTATGAAGTGTATTCAAGTGCTCCGGCAGGTATGTTTAATCTTACTATGGGTTCGCAAAAAACAAAATATGCTGAGTTGGATTTAGATCGCCAGAAAGGTTGTATCCGCGATATCGAACATGCCTATTTTCAAGATGGAGGTTTAGCTGTTTTATTTGGTAACTTGGCAGAAAAGGGATGTATCGTAAAAACTGCCGGTGTAGATGAATCAATCTTCACCTTTAACGGAACTGCTCGTGTTTATGAATCGCAAGATGAAGCCATCGATGGTATTTTGTCTGATGAAGTTAAAGCAGGTGATGTGGTAATCATCAGATACGAAGGACCTAAAGGCGGACCAGGTATGCAGGAAATGCTATATCCAACTTCTTATCTTAAATCAAAACATTTAGGAAAAGCCTGTGCCTTATTAACTGATGGTCGCTTTTCAGGTGGTACCTCTGGTTTATCTATTGGTCATGCATCACCCGAAGCCGCAGCCGGTGGAAACATTGCATTGGTACAAAATGGTGATCCTATCACAATTGATATTCCCAACAGAAAAATTGAACTCAATATCTCAGACGAAGAACTGGCTCAACGCCGTAAGGAAGAGGAAGCAAAAGGAAGTTTAGCTTTCAAACCCGGTGATCGAGTCAGGAACATTTCTAAAGCTTTAAAAGCCTACGCCAGCCTGGTAAGTTCAGCTGATAAAGGCGCAGTGAGATTAATTGATTAAAAACAGAGACTATAATTTAAAAACGAGTTTCTGATAAAACATCCATAAAAACTCCAAGTGATATGGAAACAAAAACGCAACCAGAAACAAAGGAGGCAAATCCAATGAAAAAGCAAAGAATGAATGGCTCAGAAGCCGTAATTCAGTCGTTACTGCACGAAGGTGTAGACTTAATTTTTGGATATCCGGGAGGCGCTATCATGCCAGTATATGATGCCCTATACCACTATCAGGAAAAATTACGCCACGTGTTGGTACGTCATGAGCAAGGTGCTGTTCATGCAGCTCAGGGATTTGCACGGGTAACAGGTAAAGTTGGTGTTTGTGTAGTAACCAGTGGTCCGGGTGCTACTAATGCAGTAACCGGCATTGCTGACGCAATGATTGATTCAACACCAATGGTAGTAATCAGTGGCCAGGTAGCTTCTCCATTGTTAGGTACTGATGCATTTCAGGAAACAGATGTAGTTGGTATTACCCAGCCCATTACCAAATGGAATTACCAGGTTAAAAGAGCCGAAGAAATTCCTGAAGCCATTGCCAAGGCTTTTTATATAGCCAGAACAGGCAGACCTGGCCCTGTTGTGCTTGACATTACAAAAGATGCCCAATTTGGCATGCTTGACTTCGAATACAATAAGCAAGTTAAAATACGTAGTTACAAACCTACATTTCCAATAAAAAAGGATTCAATTGCTGAGGCAGTACGTTTAATCAACCTTTCTAAAAAACCATTGGCTTTAGTTGGACAGGGTGTTATCTTAGGTGGTGCTGAAGATGAATTGAAAACATTCCTTGAGAAAACAGGAATTCCTGCAGCATGGACCTTATTAGGATTATCTGCATTACCATCTGATCACCCTTTAAATGTTGGTATGTTGGGAATGCATGGTAACTATGGCCCCAATGTTAAAACCAACGAAAGTGATTTAATCATCGCCATTGGTATGCGTTTTGACGATAGGGTGACAGGTAATGTTCAGAAATATGCTACCAATGCAAAGGTTATTCACCTTGAAATTGATAAGGCTGAAATCAATAAAATCATATATGCTGATGTTCCGGTTGTTGGTGATGTTAAACAATCGTTACCTATGATTACCGAAATGGTTTCAGAAACAAACCATGATGAATGGGTAAAGGAATTCAGAGCATGTGATAAGATCGAAGACCAGAAAATCATCACTCCGGAGTTATATCCTGCCAAAGAAGGATTAACCATGGGAGAAGTGGTTCGCAGAGTGACTGAAGCTTATGACAATGACGCTATCATGGTGACTGATGTAGGTCAGCAGCAAATGATTGCTTCGAGATATTTCAAATTTAAAAATACCAGAAGTGTAGTTACCTCAGGTGGCCTTGGAACCATGGGATTTGGATTACCAGCTGCTCTTGGAGCACAATTAGGTATGCCAGAAAGACCGGTGTGTCTGTTTGTTGGTGACGGAGGTATTCAGATGACCATTCAGGAGCTGGGAACAATTTATCAGACTAAAGCGCCTGTAAAAATTATTCTTCTGAATAATAACTACCTGGGAATGGTACGCCAGTGGCAGGAACTATTTTTTGACAGAAGATATGCATCAACGCTATTGGAAAATCCTGATTTCCAAACTATCTGTAAAGGATATTACGTCGAAAGCTCGATTGTTCATAAACGTGAAGAATTGGATGATGCAGTGAAGAAAATGGTAGAACATGACGGACCGTATCTACTTGAAGTAAGAGTAGAAAAAGAAGGTAATGTATTTCCGATGGTACCAACAGGTGCATCTGTTTCAGAAATACGCCTTGAGTAAATCGATATCAGATTCTTATAAAATTAGATTTTAGAAATTAAAAATGGAGAATGATAATAAGCCATTAAGCTAGCTTCGATCATTCTCATATCTAAAAAAAGAAAAGATGAAACAAGAATTCACCCTATCAATATACTCAGAAAATCATGTCGGTTTGTTAAATCAGATTACAACTATTTTCACACGCCGTCATATCAACATCGAAAGTTTGACCACTTCTGAGTCAGCCATACCAGGTGTGCACAAATTTACCATTGTGGTCTTTACATCTCGTGATCAAATTAATAAATTGCTTGGGCAAATCGAACGTCGTATCGATGTATTAAAAGCCTTTGTATTTACAGCGGAGGAAGTTATACATCAGGAAATTGCTTTATATAAAGTAAAAACAGAAGCTTTGCTCAACAGCAACGAGATTGAAAAACTGGTTCGCCAATATGGAGCAAGGATACTGGAAGTAACTTCTGAATATACAGTAATTGAAAAAACGGGTCATAAAGATGAAACGCAGGAGCTCTTTGATAAACTGAATCGGTTTGGAGTTTCTCAGTTTGTTCGATCAGGCCGAATTGCAGTTACCAAACTCAATCAGGAATTACTCTCAAACTATCTGGTTAAATTAGAAAACGATCTATCAATATTAGATTAAAAAGCTATCTGCCTTCAGCTAATAGCTATCAGATTTAAACATAAACATTAATCAATATTTTATCATGGCAAAAATTAATTTCGGAGGAACTGAAGAAAACGTTGTAATGAGGGAAGAGTTCCCATTGGAAAAAGCACGCGAAGTATTAAAAGACGAAACCATTGCGGTAATCGGATATGGTGTGCAAGGTCCTGGACAATCTCTTAACCTTAAGGATAACGGTTTCAACGTAATCATTGGTCAGCGTAAAGAATCAAAAACATGGGATAAAGCAATTGCTGACGGATGGGTTCCCGGAGAAACACTTTTTGAAATTGAAGAAGCTCTAGAACGCGCAACAATTATTCAGTATCTTCTTTCTGACGCTGGTCAGATTCAGATGTGGGATACAGTTAAAAAACACTTAACTCCTGGAAAAGCCCTTTACTTCTCTCACGGATTTGGTATTACTTACAAAGAACGCACTGGTATTGTACCTCCTGCCGATGTAGATGTTATTTTGGTTGCTCCTAAAGGATCAGGAACCAGCTTACGTCGCATGTTCCTTGAAGGACGTGGTTTGAACTCAAGCTTCGCTATCTTTCAGGATGCTACCGGTAAAGCATGGGATCGCGTAATTGCATTAGGTATCGGAGTAGGTTCTGGTTACCTGTTCGAAACTGATTTTAAACGTGAGGTTTATTCTGACTTAACTGGTGAGCGTGGTACTTTAATGGGATGTATCCAGGGTATTTTTGCTGCTCAGTACGAAGTATTACGTGCAAATGGTCACTCTCCATCTGAGGCTTTCAACGAAACAGTTGAAGAATTAACTCAAAGTTTGATGCCATTGGTTGCTGAAAACGGTATGGACTGGATGTATGCCAATACATCAACTACAGCTCAGCGTGGTGCATTAGACTGGTGGAAACCATTCCGCGATGCTACCAAGCCAGTATTTGAAAAATTATATAGCGAAGTTGCTGCCGGTAACGAGGCACAACGTTCGATTGATTCAAACAGCCAGCCAGATTATAGGGTTAAACTGGAAGAGGAACTCAAAGAACTCCGCGAATCGGAGATGTGGCAAGCAGGTGCTGCTGTCCGTAAATTGAGACCAGAAAACCAGTAATAATATTCAACCATACTCAACACCGGATAAAACAAAACAAATTATCCGGTGTTTATAAAAGGTTGAAACTCCATTAATACTTAGGGGAAAAGGTAATGGAGTAATCATTTAAACCCGATTATCATGAGTAATAAAGTATATATATTCGATACAACTTTAAGAGACGGCGAGCAGGTGCCGGGATGTCAGTTAAACACTATTGAGAAAATAGAAGTAGCCCGTCAGCTCGAGAAGCTTGGTGTGGATGTAATCGAAGCAGGATTCCCCGTTTCAAGCCCGGGTGATTTTAACTCGGTGGTTGAAATATCTAAAGCTGTAACAAACCCAACTATTTGTGCTTTGACACGTGCCGTTAAAAAAGATATTGAAGTAGCAGCAGATGCACTTAAATATGCAAAAAACGGACGTATCCATACAGGTATCGGTACTTCACCATACCATATAAAGTACAAATTGAATTCTAATGAAGACGAAATTATTGAAAGAGCTGTTGAAGCTGTTAAATATGCTCGCCGTTTTGTTGAAGACGTAGAATTCTATGCCGAAGATGCCGGTCGTTCTGATAACGAATATCTGGCACGTGTAGTTGAAGCAGTTATTAAAGCCGGTGCTACCGTAATTAATATCCCTGACACAACCGGATATTGCTTACCAGCTGAATACGGAGCTAAAATTGCTTATTTGGTTAACAATGTTCCAAACGTTGATAAAGCCATTCTTTCAACACATTGCCATAACGATCTTGGTATGGCTACCGCTAATACTTTATCTGGTGTGATTAATGGTGCCCGTCAGGTTGAGGTTACCATCAACGGATTAGGTGAACGCGCGGGTAATACGTCTTTAGAAGAAGTGGTAATGGCAATGCGATGCCACCACGATTTGAATTTCGATACTTCGATTGATACCACTCAGATAATGAAAACCAGTAAGCTGGTTTCAACATTAATGCGCATGCCTGTTCAGGCTAACAAGGCTATTGTAGGCCGAAACGCTTTTGCTCATTCATCGGGTATCCATCAGGATGGAGTATTGAAAAATCGTGAAAACTACGAAATTATCGATCCTGCAGATGTAGGCGTAAAAGAGTCGAGTATTGTATTAACCGCCCGTAGTGGTCGTGCTGCTCTTAAGCATCGCCTGAGTGTATTGGGATACGATTTCGACGGAGAAGAACTAAACGACATCTATCAGCGATTCCTGGAATTGGCTGACAGAAAGAAAGATGTTGCTGACGAAGATTTGGAAGCTTTGGCTGGTACTGAGCGAATCAAAGAAGATCGTTCTATCAAGCTTGAAACCCTTCAGGTTGTTGCAGGTAGTTCTACTGTTCCAACTGCAACCGTTGCAGTAAGCTTTAATGGCGACACATTTGTTGAAACAGCCTCAGGAAACGGACCAATTGACGCTGCTTTTACAGCCGTTAAAAAGTTGGTTAAACGTAAAGTTCACCTTGAAGAATTTTTGATTCAAGCTATCACACGTGGTAGTGACGACATTGGTAAGGTACATGTTCAGATTGATCATAAAGGCCAGTCGTTCTATGGCTTTTCTGCCAACGTTGACATTGTAACTGCTTCGGTGGAAGCATTTTTAGATGCTATCTCAAAAATAGGATAATTATTTAGACATAAGATTTAAAGTATCAACCCATAAGACATTTATTACCTACAATTGGTAAATACTCTTGATAGTTGATACTTAAATCTTGATACTTTAAAAAAAATGGCAAAAACATTATTTGATAAAATATGGGACAGTCACGTTGTCAAGACTATTGAGGACGGACCTAATGTCTTGTATATCGACCGTCATTTCATCCACGAAGTGACAAGCCCTCAAGCTTTTGGAGGAATAAAAGCAAGAGGTATTCAGGTTGCCCGCCCTAATCAGGTGATCGCAACTCCCGATCATAATATTCCAACAGTTGATCAGCACCTTACCATTCATGATGAATTATCAAGAGTGCAGGTTGAAACATTGAAGAAAAACTGTGAAGAGAATGGAATTACCATGTATGGTTTAAATCATCCTTACAATGGTATTGTTCACGTAGTTGGACCAGAAATGGGTATCACTCAACCAGGTATGACCATTGTTTGCGGTGACAGTCATACTTCTACTCATGGTGCCTTCGGAAGCATTGCTTTTGGAATTGGTACCAGTGAGGTTGAAATGGCCTTGGCTACACAATGTATTATGCAGCCAAAACCTAAAAAGATGCGCATTAACATTGAAGGTACTCTAGCCAACGGTGTTACATCAAAAGATATCATTCTTTATATCATTTCAAAAATCTCAACCGGAGGTGGTACAGGATATTTCGTTGAGTTTGCAGGTTCTGCTATCCGCAGCCTTTCAATGGAAGCCCGTATGACTATCTGTAATATGAGTATTGAAATGGGAGCGCGTGGTGGTATGATTGCTCCTGACGAAACTACTTTTGAGTATGTTAAAGGTCGCGAATATGCACCACAAGGTGAACAGTGGGAAAAAGCTGTTGCTTACTGGAAAACATTGGTAACTGATGAGGATGCTGTTTTCGATAAAGAATTACATTACGAAGCGGCTGATATTGAGCCAATGATTACCTATGGAACCAATCCGGGAATGGGTGAAAAAATTGTAGGTAACATTCCTACTTTGGATAGCATCGATGCCAGCTCTAAGGTAACCTTTCAAAAATCGATGGATTACATGGGATTTGCTCCTGGTGATAAACTGGAAGGAAAACAAATCGATTATGTATTCTTAGGTAGTTGTACCAACGGTCGTATTGAAGACTTACGTGCTTTTGCTGCTGCAGTAAAAGGTCGTAAAAAAGCTGACAATGTAACTGCATGGATTGTTCCTGGTAGTAAGCAGGTTGAAAAACAGGCCATTGCCGAAGGTATCAAAGAAGTATTGGAAGAAGCAGGATTTGAATTACGTCAGCCAGGATGTTCAGCTTGTTTGGCTATGAATGATGATAAAATTCCTGAAGGCAAATACGCTGTATCAACTTCAAACAGAAACTTTGAAGGTCGTCAGGGACCCGGTTCACGCACGTTACTGGCAAGTCCGCTGACTGCTGCTGCAGCTGCTGTAACCGGTACTATTGCCGATCCAAGAACCATTTTTAATTTGTAAAACGGAGGAATACATTATGCCAATAGATAAATTTGTAACAGTACAAACTACGGTAGTTCCATTACCAATTGAGAATGTGGACACCGATCAGATTATTCCGGCCCGTTTCTTAAAAGCAACAACAAAGGATGGTTTCGGAGATAATTTATTTTTCGACTGGCGTTACGACAAAGCTGGTCAGCCAAAAGCAGATTTTGTTTTGAATAATCCAATTTATTCAGGAAGTGTGTTAGTGGCTGGTAAAAACTTTGGTAGCGGATCGAGTCGTGAACATGCTGCTTGGGCTATAGCAGGCTATGGATTCAAAGCAGTTGTATCAAGTTTCTTTGCTGATATTTTCCGCAATAACTCATTAAACAATGGTGTTTTGCCAGTGCAGGTAACGGATGCATTTCTAGCCGGTCTGTTCAAATCAATTGATGCAGATCCAAAGGCAGAGGTAAAGATTGATTTGGAAAATCAAACTATTACCAATGTCAGTACAGGTGAATCTGAATCATTCGAAATCAATTCATATAAAAAGAATTGTCTTGTGAATGGATACGATGATATCGATTACTTATTGAGTCTAAAAGACGAAATAAGTGCGTACGAAAAGCAAGCGATAAAATTTTGATTCTTTGTTTGAACCTACCGATACTTGCCATTATCGGTAGGTTTTTTGCATAACCACTATAAAGCAAAACACATAAACCAAAAACCATAAAGGGGATGACTATAGAGCTAATGGATACGACCCTCAGGGATGGCGAGCAAACAACAGGCGTTTCTTTTAACGATTCTGAGAAGCTTACCATGGCGCGTATTCTTCTTCAAGAACTAAAAGTAGACAGAATAGAGGTAGCATCAGCCAGGGTTAGTGCAGGGGAGTTTAAAGCTGTTCAAAAAATTAGTGAATGGGCAGCAAAAAATAACCTGCTTGATAGAATTGAGGTTTTAGGTTTTGTCGACAACGGAGTATCTCTCAATTGGATAAAGGATACCGGTGCAAGGGTTTGTAACCTTTTAACAAAAGGTTCTTTAAAACATGTAACCAGCCAGTTACGAAAAACTCCTGAAGAACATATTGAAGACATCAGGGGTGTTTTAAAACAAGCCCGTGAGATGAATATTGATATTAATATTTATCTTGAGGACTGGTCGAACGGCATGATTGACTCACCTGAATATGTATTCTTTTTATTAGATCAATTACAGGATGATTCCATTAAACGATTTATGCTACCTGATACACTTGGTGTTTTAAATCCTGATCAAGTAAAAGAATTTTGTTCAGCCATCATCACCAGATATCCAAATCTGCATTTCGATTTTCATGCGCATAACGATTATGATTTAGCTGTTGCAAATGTTTTTGCAGCCGTAAAATCTGGATTTAAAGGTATTCATACCACCATTAATGGTTTGGGCGAAAGGGCAGGAAATGCACCAATGGCTAGTGTTGTAGGGGTGTTGACTGATCAACTGAAAGCTAAAACCAATATCGACGAATCGAAATTAACCAGAGCCAGTCAGGTTGTAGAAAGTTTCAGTGGCATTCGTATTCCGGCCAATAAACCACTAACCGGCGAATACGTTTTTACACAATGTGCAGGTATTCACGCCGATGGTGACAGTAAGGATAATCTGTATTTTAACAATCTGATGCCTGAGCGTTTTGGAAGAGTCAGAAAATATGCTCTAGGAAAAACTTCAGGAAGAGCCAATATTCTTAAAAACCTTGAGGAACTTGGCATCAGTCTTTCAACAGAAGAGATGCAACGCGTCACCAAAGAAGTAATAGAACTGGGTGATAAAAAGGAAACTGTCACTACGGAAGATCTTCCTTATATTATTTCTGATGTTTTAAAGAGTTCTTCCATCAATGAGTATATAAAGGTTAACAATTACAGCTTATCTTTGACACGCGGAATGAAGCCAACGGCTTCGTTAAGCATTAAGATCAATGATAAAGATTACCAGGCTTCCTCAGCTGGCGACGGTCAGTACGACGCATTTATGAAGGCACTCTGGAAAATCTACGATGAGTTGAAAAAACCACATCCTTTATTGGCCGATTATTACGTAACGATCCCTCCTGGCGGTAAAACCGATGCCTTTGTTGAAACGGTTATATCGTGGGAGTATAATGATAAAGTATTTAAAACACGGGGATTGGATGCCGACCAGACAGAAGCAGCCATCAAAGCAACCGTTAAAATGCTAAACTTAATAGAAAACGAGAACATTAATTTATAGAACTAGCAACTAGTTGCTAGCTTCTAGCAGCCAGATAAAACTATCTAAGATAATGAAATTAAATATTGCAGTTTTGCCAGGAGATGGCATCGGACCAGAAATTGTAGCACAAGCTCAAAAAGTAATTGATGCTGTTGCTGTTAAATTCGGACATGAAGTAAACTATAACAATGCTTTGGTTGGCGCCACTGCCATTGATCAGGTTGGAGATCCATACCCGGAAGAGACACACGAAATTTGTATGAAAGCTGATGCGGTTCTATTCGGTGCCATTGGTGATCCTAAATTCGATAACGATCCTAAAGCTAAAGTTCGTCCTGAACAAGGACTTTTGGCGATGCGTAAAAAATTAGGCTTATATGCCAATATTCGTCCTGTTACAACTTTCCCTTCATTGCTTGACAAAAGCCCTTTGCGATTAGATATTGTTGAAGGTGCCGACTTTGTTGTGGTTCGCGAGTTAACAGGCGGTATCTATTTCGGTGATAAAGGTCGTTCTGAAGATTTGAAAAAAGCTTTTGACACCTGTACCTACACGACCGATGAGGTTGAACGCATCCTTAAACTGGCTTATTCATATGCTGAAAAACGTAATAAACGATTAACCATTGTTGATAAAGCAAACGTTTTGGCAACCTCTCGTCTGTGGAGAGAAACAGCTCAGGCTATGGAAGGCGATTATAAGGATATTGAAGTTGATTACATGTTTGTTGATAATGCCGCCATGCAATTAATCCAGTGGCCAAAGAAATTTGATGTGATGGTTACTGAAAACATGTTTGGTGACATCCTTAGCGATGAAGCTTCAGTAATCACTGGATCACTAGGCTTATTACCATCGGCTTCAGTTGGTATTCACACCTCTGTTTTCGAACCAATTCACGGATCGTATCCACAGGCTGCAGGAAAAGACATTGCCAACCCGGTTGCAACTGTTCTTTCAGCTGCCATGTTATTAGAATCGCTTGATTTATTGGATGAAGCACAAGCTGTGCGCGATGCGGTTAATAAATCATTGGAAGAAGGCGTTGTTACAGAAGATATTTCAAGAGGCGCAAAAGCCTTTAAAACATCTGAAGTCGGCGACTGGTTAGCAGATTACATTAAAAAGTAACATAGAAACACCGGTCAGATTCATGGCCGGTGTTTTTTCTTATCAACAAAATGAAAAACAATAATCAATCAACACAAAATCCTTACTCTCCCAAAGTTGAGGATATACTTGCTGCCAAACTTACACTCAATAATATTGTTGAGACTACTCCCATTACTAAAAACCGCAATTTATCAGCCAAATACCAGGCTAATATATTTCTGAAGAGAGAAGACCTTCAAACGGTACGATCTTATAAAATAAGGGGTGCTTATAATAAAATAAAGAGCCTTTCTGACGAACAAATCAAAGCAGGCATTGTATGTGCCAGTGCCGGTAACCATGCACAGGGAGTTGCATATTCATGCCAGATGCTGGGGATTGATGGTATTATTTACATGCCAAGCACAACACCCAAACAAAAGGTGAACCAGGTTAAAATGTTTGGTCAGGATAAAGTTAAGGTAGTATTGATTGGCGACACTTATGATGATTCGTATAATGCTGCCATGGATGAATGTACCAAAACAGGCAAGACCTTCATACATCCGTTTGACGACCCCAAAATAATAGAAGGACAGGGAACTGTTGGATTGGAAATACTGGAGCAAACCAAAGAAAAGATTGATTATATTTTCGTTCCTATTGGAGGTGGTGGTTTGGTAGCCGGATTAGGAAGCTACATAAAGCACATGAGTCCTGACACCAAAATAATTGGTGTTGAACCTGCCGGAGCACCTGCTATGTTCGAATCGCTTAAAACAGGTGAAGTGATTGAACTGAAGGAGATTGATAAATTCGTTGATGGTGCAGCCGTTCAAAAAGTAGGTAGCTACACTTTTGCAATATGTCAAAAGATTATAGACGATATGATTCTGGTTCCGGAAGGAAAAATTTGCACCAAGATTCTTGAATTATATAATTTTGATGCTATTGTGGTTGAGCCTGCCGGAGCATTAAGTGTCGCAGCACTTGAGTTTTATGCAGACAAAATCAAAGGTAAAAACGTGGTGTGCATTCTTAGCGGAAGTAATAATGATATTACCCGCATGGAAGATATTAAAGAGCGATCACTCCTTTACGAAGGTTTAAAACACTATTTTATCGTTCGTTTTCCTCAAAGAGCAGGTGCTTTAAAAGATTTTGTTGATCAGGTTTTAGGACCCGGTGATGACATTACCCACTTTGAATATCGCAAGAAAACCAGTCGTGAAAAAGGTCCGGCTCTTGTTGGAATTGAACTTCACAAAAAAGAAGATTTTAATGGCTTAACTGAACGAATGAAGGCCAATGGGTTTGTTGTTGAATACCTCAACGATAATCCCGATTTGTTTCAATATCTTATTTAAAAACATTGAAAAGCCAGACTCTGAAGAATCTGGCTTTTATTTTTAATAAATATATCTGCGTCTTATAGCTCGATACCAATTAAAAGTACATCATCTACCTGCTTATATTCTCCCATCCAGTCATAGAATGATTGGGCAAAATGACGTTCGAAATGGGCCATTGTTTGGTTAGGAACTTCAGTAAGGGTTTCACGAATTCTCTTAGACTGGAATTTACGCCCTTCTGGTCCACCTATCTGATCAGGTAATCCATCAGAGAAAATAAAGAATTGGTCTCCTTTCTTGTACTTTATCAGATGGTTTTCAAAGTCTTTCTCAACTTTCTTCAATAATGGTTTTCCTCCAATTCCTTTTCGTGTTCCTTTATACTCAAGCAATTCTCCTTCCGATAAAAGATATAATGGGTTATGTGCTCCGGCAAACTGCATCTCATCCGATTCCAGATCAATCTTAACCAAAGCCAGATCCATACCATCTCTGCCATTGGCACCTTCCTGATCCTGTCTCAAAGTACGACGTACATCCAGATGAAGCATATCCAGGAGTTCTGCAGCTGTTACATCGTTGCTGGCATTTACAATATTATTCATAAGGAAATACCCAATAAACGACAACAAAGCTCCTGGCACACCATGTCCGGTACAGTCAACCGCTGCCACATAAAAATGATTATCTTTTTTGAACATCCAGGGGAAATCGCCACTTACCACATCTTTTGGTCGATAGAAAATAAAAGATCTTGGAAAGAATTGCTGTAACAGATTTGTATCGGGCAAGATTGCCGTTTGTATACGCTGTGCATAATTAATACTATCTGATATCTTTTTATTCTTCTCTTTAATCTCCTGTTCAATCTTCTTGAAATCGGTCATATCGTGAGCTACAAACAAGATAGATTCAAGATCGCGTTCTTCATTAAACTCAGGAATGGCTTTAATTTCCATTATATGCGTACTTTCTACTCCATCAACCTCAACTTCATTAATTGATTGCGATAAAGTAGATCTGATGTCAATCAGTGTCTCTTTCATATAATCTCTCAGGCGATTATCAACTTCCAGCTCATTCACTCTCATTTTAACCAATTCGGCGACAGGTTTTCCGATAAATTCTGAAACCTTAGGATTGACGTAAACCAATTTACCGGCAGTGTTAATACGAATAATCATATCAGGAGAATTCTCTGATAATGATTGCATCCTACTTTTCATTCGTTCTTCCTTCTCTGCCCTCTTTCGCTCTGTTATATCCTGGGTGTTAAAAATTATTCCTTTAATGGCCGGATCGTGCAACAGGTTTTTACCTTTTGTTTCCAAAAATAATTTTCGCCCGTCTTTTCTCAGATAGGTATACTGTGCTGTTTGCTCGCCACCAGGTGTTTCCAATAAATATTGAAACAGATTATTGATTGTTTTATATCCTCTGGGAGTCATCAACTCAGGATCCATACCTGTAACCTCATCATCCTGAGTATAACCAAGAATCTGCTTAACAGAAGGACTTTCAAATAAGAGTTGTTGATTCTCGTTATAAATAGAGATAAACTCAGAAGCATTGGTTAATAAAGCCTCAAGACGTTTTTGCGCATGTTCAACCTCCTGAATCTGATTCTCAAGCAACTGATTTGATTTCTCCAATTCTTCTTTCGCCTCAAGCATCTCGGCTGCATTCTGCTGCAATTGCTTTTCATTACTCTGAAGAATCTCAGTCATCTTTTGAGATTCAGTTAAAAGATTGGCTGTTCTCTGATTGATTTTAAGGTTATAAATGGTTCGCCCTATAATACCACTCAGTTCTTCTGATAATTCCAAAACATGTTTGGGAAGACTATTAGCAAGAAAAGCCACTTCCACAACTCCCTGCAAATCTTCTTCCTGAAGTAACGGGATAATAATCAAGCTTTTTGGTTTTTTATCTCCCAATAAGCCTGAAGTAATATAGAAATAGTCGTCCGGAATCTCCGTACGATAAATCATTTGCTTTTCGAAGGCAACTTCACCTAACAACCCTTTTCCGATACTTATTCTTTGTCTTTCAAATCTCTTACGATTGTAGGCATAACTTGACGAGTTTACCAATTCATTCTCGTCGAGCAAATAAAGTGTTCCCTGAATACCTCCACAATATTCGATGAAACCACGAAGTACATCATCAGTTAATTCTTCAATTTTGTTATGAGATCGGAGTATATCTGAAATTCTTTCTTTTCCACGCGCAATCCAATTATAAATATCTTCCTGTTCTCTGTTTCTCTTCAGATTTTCACCCAGATTAACCAGTGTTTTCGATAATTGATTATTATCATGAGTGATACCATCCAATTCACCATTACTGATTTTCTCGGCTAATTCAATGCTCAGGTTAATTCTCTGACTTAACTCATCTACCTGATTATTGAGTTTCATATTCTTAACTCTGCTGTAGTTAATTGCATACAGTATACCCAACGGGGTTGATATAACCATAAAATCAATAAACCAAACCAATATGGAGCTATGAATAGCGATAATATTTACGATAGAAAAATATGAATCTGTAAAAGATAGAAAACCTGACCAAATCAAAAACAACAACATGATTAGCCCAATTACCAATAAGTACCAGTCCCGCTCGTTAATGGCGGTATGGCTAAACATCAGTTTCAATCTTTTTTTTAGTCCTGCCATGTTTTGTCAATTTAATTTTGCCCTGCTTCAGATGAATATACACTTTTCAGATACTCATTCCAGATGGAATCTAATCCAAGTTTTTTAAACGAAGCGACTTCTAGTAAAATACCTTTTCCATTATACTCTACGGGCAAAAAGTAAATATATGTTGGTTGAGCTTCTCCACTTCCTGAAGAAGCAACCAGATAATCTGCGGGTATGTCAGCTAATTCCACTGCTTTTCTCTCAACGATCACCTGACCATGTATGCCTTCTCCAACAACAATGTTTTCTATTACATATTCCTCTTCCAAACCATATGTCTTTAGAGGTTTATAACATTTTTCCACATCACACTGCACATACAGAATTCCGGCTACTAATTCAACACTGCTTTTAACCAACTCAAATATTTTGAAGGGCCTTTCCTGTTCTTCACTTTGTTGAATCACTTCACTTATTTCGGCCAACATTTTATCTTTAAGAGTATGATAAACCTGTTCATTTTGTCTTTCTATTTCCAGTTCCCTAATTTTGTTTTCTAGTCTTGTATTTTCATTCTGAAGACTAGCAATGTCTTTTTTTAACTGATCATCATTGCATTTTCCTTTAGGCATTAACTGGCTATTTACAAAGAAGATCATGCCCAATACAACAAAAAGGGATAATAATTCAAAAGTAAAGTAAACAGGAGAAATTACTGAGGGTACAAAATAATACTTAGTAATAACAAAAATCAGAAAGATGAAGCCAAACCAAAATATATACTTGTCTTTACTCATAAAATTATCTCGCTAGTTGGTTTAAATACTGAATAATTTCATCCGGTGACATCACCTTGGATGGGGTCATCAATCGCAAAGCCATCTTTGGCATTGTGTCAACATCACAGGTTGCCGGATCCTGAACAATGGTAAAACCTTTTTTATCAGCAATATCTTTCATTCCCTTAGCACCATCCTTATTTGCACCGGTTAACAGAATTCCAATAAGTTTATCACGATAAAAATAAGCTGCCGAAGAAAGTGTATGGTCAATTGATGGACGACTATGATTTAACGGTTCCTCCGTTGATAAGCTAAATGATCCATCGTACTCAATAAATAAGTGATAATTAGATGGTGCAAGATATACTTTGCCCGGTACTATCGAATCCTTATCATGAGGTTCAATTACTTCCAGATTTGATTTAAGGTTAATACTCTCAAGTAATCCTGATCTTACGTGTTTTAAACGATGCAAACACAAGATAACGGGCAATGGAAAGCCAGAGTCAATTTTTGATAAAATTTTACTGACCACAGAGAAGCTACCTGCCGAACCTCCTATTACAACCGCTTTGTATTTTAAAAACATCAACTGGATTATTGAATTAAAGCATTATACTTATTATAAATCTTTTCTTTACTGTCGATACATTCAAATCTATCTGAAAACGGATTTGGTAATTGTTCTCTAACACCAAGACATAACCATCCGCCTGGTTTCAGGCATTTATCTATTTCATCTTTTAGAATTATATGATAGTCTTTTTTGTAATAAAGCATCACATTTCTAAATAGAACTAAATCCACTTTACTATCCGGCTGACCTTGTGTAACACATCCTTTCTTAAATCTTACCTTTTGAAGCAACGATGATTTAAGCCTTAATGATCCATTCTCCTCCTCAATATAATCTTCTAAGGCAGCCTTACCTTCATACCGTTTGTAATTATATAGATTGGTATCCATCTTTTTACTAAGTAGAATACCTTTCTCTACTAATTCTTTAGTTTCTGATGCACAATAACCAGCTGTAACATCAAGCTTATCGAAAACACCAGTCTCTTTTGCAATAATCAAAAGCGTATATAATTCTTCACCCGAAGATATTTGTGGTATCCAAACCAGAATTTGAGCTTGATTGGATAAGGTAAGAAAATGATCTCTTATTTTTCGCCAGACACCAGCATCACGAAACAACTCTGTAACAGGAACTACAACGCTACTAATCAGTTCTTCTTTAAAAACTTCATTTTTTAATCCGGTAATCAGCTGCTCATTTCGTTTAATACCTTTTTTTTCACCAAACAGATACAATCTTCTTTTCAGGAAAGATTGACTCATCTGATCTATTGGCATTTTGGTTTCTTTTGCCAGAGTATCTGATAATTCCCTTAGTTCTCGTATGCTATAGTTTAAGGCCATTCAACTAATATTTAAAATGAAAGGAATTATTTTTTACAAATAAAGGCCCATTCTTACTAAACTTAGTTTTATAAAAACCTGACATACCTTCATGATTACCAAGCAATAGATAACCACCCGGAAACATTTGATCATGAAACCGCTTAAACAGCTTTGATTGTAAACTGGCATTGAAATAAATCAACACATTTCGGCAAAAAATTATATCAAATTTATTATAGAATGGTACCTCTTCCTGAACCAAATCATGCTTAACAAACCATGGTATCTTACGCAAAAATTCTTTAACAACTAAAGAATCTTCACTTTCATCAAAATCGAAATACTTTGTGAAATCAATCTCTGAAATCCCTAAGATTGGTTTTTTCTTTAAAGCCTTATTAAATGCTTTTAACTGAGCCAGATTAAACTTTAAGGCATACTTACCCATTTTTGCCTGTCGGATCATACGGGCATTAATATCCGATCCGTACACTTTAACCCGATCAAGAAATCCCAGTTCACTTAAAAGAATTAGGTTAGAATACACTTCCATGCCGGAACTACAGCCAGCATGCCAAATATTAATGTTTTTCTTCCCTTTTATTCCACTATAAAGTTTATCGTAAACGCTGGTCCATACTTCTGGATCCCTGAATAATTCAGTAGTGTTAACGGTAATTTCTTCTACAACTTTCTCAACAAAATCTTCGTCGGTCTTTGTCTTTTCCAACAATTGCTGCATAGTGATATCGTAATCCTTCAAAATTTTCCGGATTCGCCTATGAATCGAATTATCAGAATACTCACTAAAATCATATGGAGTATGCTTTTTCAATTCATCTAGGTAATCTCTAAATGCAGTCTCCCCTATCATACTATCCACTTAAAATAACTCTACCTCAACATTTTGGATAAATGCAGTATAAGAATGGTCTTCACCTACTTTGGCTTCAGAAAGAAGGAATAAAACAGGTTCTTCACTACCCACCTTATTTTTTATTGGTGCTTCTCTACGTTCACCAATAATTTTTTCTTTTTCGTTTGAAACAAAAGCAGATATAAATTCATCGTTTTTGGCTGTTTCTTCAGAGAACAACATAGAAACATGCTTACCTAAAACTTCACTCCGGTCAAATCCCCAAAGTTTTTCAGCAGCCAGGTTAAAGAACTCCAGTATTCCATCTTTATTGGTAGTGATGATGGCATCCAAAGCTCCTTCAAGCGTTTTTTCATTTCTAATTTTAACAGCCTCTATTTCTTTAAATTGTTCGGTCACCTCTTTTTTAGCCTCTTCAAGCATAATGCCCAGCTCATCTTTACTGCGCTTCAGCTCCTCTTCCATAGCAACCTGCTCGGTTATATCGTTTTCAAGGCTTAGTATTTTAATAATCTCACCTTCGTGGTCAATAACAGGTGTATACGTAGTTAAAAGATAGATCTCATCACCCATCTTGGTTCTTCTTCTAACCCTTCCCTTAAAGTTATGTCCATTTCGCAGATCAGTTAAAATCTGATCCATCTCAGCTACATCATCTTTAAAGAAGAAGATTTTTATATTCTGACCTTCAATCTCTTCAGGATTATATCTGAATGTTCGTAAGAAGTTTTGGTTGACATTAATTAATGTACCATCTACCTCAAATTCAGAACTGATTGCTGCATGATCGATGGCTTCCAGAATACCCTTCATCTCAATTTCACGTCTTTCACTTTCTTCCTGGGTAGCTTGCATCTCCTCAATATTCTGACGCAATTCTTCTTCCTGCTGAGACATTCTCTCAGCCTGATTTTGTGTTTCTTTTAATAGCTTGGTTGTACGAATAGTATTCTGAACAGATTGAATTGTTAAGGCAATACTTTCTGCTGTTTTTTCAACAAATTCAATCTCATAATCATCAAACTCCTTAAATGAAGCCAGCTCTAAAACACCATAAACCTCTTCATTTGTCTTTAAGGGCACAATTAATATTGAACGAGGATTAGCCTCTCCCAAACCAGAAGTGATGTTAAGATAATTATCCGGAACATCAGTAAGATAAATGGTTTCTTTTTCTAATGCACAACGACCAATTAATCCTTCTTCCCAGTTGATGCGCTTATCAGCAAACTTCTTTCTATCATATGCCACACAAGCTGTCAGTTCGAAGAATTTTTCAGTTTTGCTTAAGCTATTCAATAAATAAAAACCCGACTGATTAATTTTCATATAATCAACCAGGTAACGAATAATATTATAGCTTAAATCTTCAAGGTTATCACTTTCTTTTCGAAGAATTTCTCCAAATTGAGCCAAACCCCTGGTCACCCAGTTACGTTGTTCTTCTTCAATTCTTCGTTGCTCAACATCTTTTTTACTTTGAATCAAATAATCGCGTAAACGAAGCAGTGAATTAGCCAATACATCATTCTTAAGGTTCAGATTCAATGCGGAATCAAAATTGTCTTTACGCAGATTATCAACAAACTGAAGTACTTCATCACTTCTGTTTGCTTCATATTTTAAATGCTTTCGCTGTTTCTTTATAATTTTTGAGAAGTTAACTGCAATAAAGTAACCTATCAGTCCTGAAAGAAAAGGAACCGGTGTGATAAACCACAACATAGGAAAAACTCTATAAACATTAATTACAGTTAGCTTTGCATCAGCATCCTGCAATAGTCCAAAACCTCCTAATAAAACTACGGTGTATACAGCAAGTCCAAAAACAAAACCTCTTAAAGTAAATCGGCTTCTGATATTTTTAATATTTTCTTTACCCATAAGAAACAGCGTTAAATTAAACGACCACCAGGTTAAAGGTTATTTTACTTTTGAAACCAAATATGGCGCAATTTTTTCCAAAGATAAGATTTCATCGGCAGCTCCAAGCTTTATTGCTTCTTTTGGCATACCAAAAACTACAGAAGAAGCCTCATCCTGTGCAATTGTATGAGCTCCCGCCTCTTTTAGTTCAAGTAAGCCTTTAGCTCCATCATTACCCATGCCAGTGAGCAAAATACCTGTAGCATTGTTACCTGCATAACGAGCTGCAGACCGGAATAATACATCAACCGAAGGACGATGACGATTTACCAGCGGACCTTCTTTTACATCTACAGAATATTCTTTCCCAATCCTCTTGAGAAGCATATGCTTGTTACCCGGCGCTATTAGAACTCTACCCTGGTAAAGTCTGTCTCCCTGTTCAGCTTCTTTCACTTCCAATCCACAGATATTGTTAAGGCTATTGGCAAATGATTTGGTAAATCCTTCCGGCATATGTTGCACAATAGCAATACCCGGCATCTTATCAGGCAGTACTTTTAGAAAAGATCTGATTGCCTCGGTTCCACCAGTTGATGCCCCAAGCACAATGACTTTTTCTGTACTAATAATTCGATTAAACGTTGGGGCCTTATCAATGATGACATCAGCCGAAAGTTTAGGTTGAACCTTTGTGATAACTGGTTCAGCAATTTTGCGACGCTTTAACTTTACGTGAGAGGCAGCCTTTACTGCGTCGCACAACATTATTTTTGATTCGTTGATAAACTGAGCCGCATTCATGGCTGGTTTACCAATAATTTCACTGGCTCCATATTCTAATGCCTTCATGGCAACTTCTGTTCCTTCTGAAGTCAGACTTGAAATGACCACAACAGGAATCGGATGTTGTGACATTATCTTACGAAGAAAAGTAAGTCCATCCATTCGGGGCATCTCGATGTCAAGGGTTATAACATCGGGAATTTCCTTCATAATTTTTTTAACGGCAATTATCGGGTCGGCTGCAGTACCCATTACCTCTATATCAGGATCTGATTCAAGAATGGATGACAGACTTTGTCTCACAACGGCTGAGTCATCCACTACCAATACCCGAATCTTTTTTTCCATGTGTCAATCTTATTTACATCACAACAGGCACATAAAGTTGTTGTTGCTGTCTGCTACTTATCAGTTTAAACCATTCATATCCTATTTATCCCAAACTTTAGTGCACAAACGGCTTTCAAGGCATTAATATACCTTTTTTTCAAGAAATTTATGCCTTACTTCCCCGGTGTCTGTAAAAAATATAATTTTTCTTCCTCTTTTCCCTCCTGTACTTGATGCAACAATGGGAATATTACGTTCCTCCAGCATCAATCGTGCAACCCTTATATTTCTTTCACCAATCAGCATTGAATTACCTGTACTTGCTTCAAGCAACTCTCCACCACCAAACATTTTCGCGATCAAATCTTTACGATTACTACCATAATAGAACATTCGCTCAATCAATTTATCAATTGCAATGTTGCCATATTTTG
This sequence comes from Carboxylicivirga caseinilyticus, assembly GCF_050589785.1. NCBI lineage: Bacteria > Pseudomonadati > Bacteroidota > Bacteroidia > Marinilabiliales > Marinilabiliaceae > Carboxylicivirga > Carboxylicivirga caseinilyticus. The sequence goes on from NZ_JBNGOX010000005.1 coordinate 196,381, forward strand.
GTGAAGCCAGGTCATTACCATTCCAGTTTGGCAGCATATAGTGATTCATACCACCAAACTTTAACTTCTTATCCCAGATACAAATCGCAACACAGCTGCCTAAAATGGTTTTGATCACATAAGGTTCTTTGCTGACGTATAAGGAAGAGGGGTATAGAAAATGTTGTAAATATCTATTCTCCATCTAGCTCTCCTTAAAAAATCTCGTCACCTTCATCAAAGAACACATCGTTTCCATCGCCACTGAAACCTTCAATCATGTTTTTGGCTTCTGGCAGGCTGATTGTAAACGTTGATCCTTCACCTTTTTTACTGTCAATCTCAATTTTACCACCCAGCACGTCAAGTAATGCTTTGGTGATAGATAATCCTAAACCGTGCCCACGGTTGATAGAATTAATTCCTGAATCAAGCCTTTTAAAACGTTCAAAAATGATCTTTTGATTCTTTTCTGAGATACCCGTTCCAAAATCCTGAACAGAAACATTTAAAATATCATCATCAACCCAAATCTTCACAATCACCTTACTGTCTTTATAACTGTATTTTAAGGCATTGTTGATAAGGTTACTCAAAATCAATTTAAGTTTTTCAGAGTCTGTTTTGAAATAGAAATGTTTTCCAAAACCATATTCAATATTAAACTGCAAATCGATTTCAATACCCATCTTACGCGAGATGATATTAAATGAATCAATTACCGTTTGAGTAAGACTTCTGATATTAACTTTAGTAATGTTCGGAGCAATTTCTCCTGCTTCAATCTTTGCTGCCACAAAGATATTTCTTAATTGGAAGTCCAGGTTAAAGGCTTCACTGTGGATAAGTGCTACCATTGAAACCACTTTTTTCCAATCATTTTTTTCTACTGATAAAATAGCCTTTGACAACCCAAGAATGGAAGTAAACGGGTTAACTATTTCATTAGAAATATTTGAAATGAAGTGACTCTTTAAGGCTTCCGATTCCTTCAACTTTTTCGTTACTGTCTGAAAATCTTTCGAAAGCTCTTTCATCTCTGTATCGAGCTTCTTTCTTTCATCAATTCTAATTTTCAACTCGCGCAAAAGTTGCTTATCCGTTAAGTTACTCATAATTCTTGTTTTATTTTATTCCGGACTTTCTTTTATTCTTTTCTAAAAATGGTGGGTTTGATATGTTTTAATGGCACATTCATCCCCGATAATGATTCTGAGTGACCAATAAAGAAGTATCCCCCAGGTTTTAAATACTGACATAGCTTATTAATTACTCTTTCTTGTGTAGCTCTGTCAAAATATATTAAAACGTTACGACAAAATATTACATCAAAATTATCTCCTACATCAAATGAGTTATCCATTAGATTAACATACTTCAATGCAATATTTTTTTGCAACTCCGGCTTTACCCTAACCGATGGGTTATCTCTATCTTTACTCTTTAAAAAATATTTCTTTTTCATTTCAAGAGGAATCAAGGCAACCTTATGCTCACCGTAAACTCCTTTTGAAGCCGTTGTCAGAACTCTATTGGATATATCTGATCCTAGAATAGTAAAGTTAAACAACGGATTTTTTGCTTTAAACTCATTCAACACTATGGAGATTGTATAAAGCTCTTCACCGCTTGAACAACCGGCACTCCATACTTTTAAGCCTCTATTCGTCTCTCCATATTGTGGCAAAATCTGATTTTGCAAGAAATCGAAATGTACGGGTTCTCTGAAAAAATCAGTTTTATTGGTCGTAACAACATTCAAAAAGTTAAAGATCTCTTTTGCCTGTCCTTCTTTACTAAAAAAGTAGTCTTTATACTCAGTATACGACTGCATATTCAGTTCACGTATTCGCTTCAATAATCTTCCCTGAAGCATGATACGCTTAATAGGCGGCATCTTAATACCATATTCGGTATAAATAAATTCACTGAAAGCCTTGAAATCGGCTTCGGACAGCTCTGCTTTGAAGCAATCCAGGTCTTTTTGAACGTTATTCTCCTTACCCTTAAACATTCTATTCTGCCTCTATACTTTTCCTGATCTCGTCAAGAGCAATAATATCCTTATCATTGAACACTTCTTCGGTATTCAATATCATTACCAGATTCTCCTCTGTTTTATAAGTTGCTGAAATATATCCTGGCTTAAAATCGTTCTCAATAGTCTTTATTTTTTCCATTTCCGATTCAAACACATCAGAAACAGAATCAACAACAGCTCCTATAATAAATTTTCCCGATTCACCTGGTTTATCTATTTCCAGCACCACAATACATGTTTGAGGTGTTATGTCAACTGGTCCAAGATTAAATTTTAAACCGGTATCAATTACAGGAACAATATTTTCTCTATGGTCAATTACTCCGGTGATATATGGCAAGCTTTCAGGCACCGATTTTGGTTTCTCATACTCCAGAATCTCAACCACCTTACCAACATGCACTCCAAAAGTATTGGTACCTACAGAAAAAGTCAGATATGCATTGATTAGCTCACTCATTAATTCCATTTTTAATTTTCAATTTCCATAACAGTTTCATCCAAATCAATTATATGCACAAATTCTTCATTTTTATGAATTGTACCCAGGAATGAATTTACAAATCCTGAATTGCCATGGTAAACCGATTCATTTATCTCCAATCCATCAATATCGAAAACTTCTTTAACACCGTCAACAACAATTCCAATTAAAGAATCATTTTTTCCATCGCTGGAAACAACAATAATTGAAGTATCCGCTGTGTTTTCGATATGCTCTGTTGCCATCATCACCCTCAAATCTGCCACCGGAAAAATATTTCCATGCAAATTCATAACACCCAAGATATAATCCTTTGTATTAGGAACCCAGGTAATCTTCCCAAACTCCAGAATATTTCGCACTTTAAGAGTATCAAATGCGAAGACTTCTTTGTTCACGTAAAACGAAATCAGTGATGTAATTTGATCTTTCATTATGCTCATTTCTTAGTTCGGTATTTCTTAGCTGCGTTACTATGGATCATTCTATTTGTGTCTATCACCAAGGCAATACTTCCATCACCCATAATGGTTGCTCCAGAAATATTCTCCTGTTTCTTAAGGAATCGTCCCAGTGGTTTCACAACTGTTTGATATTCTCCAATAACCTGATCAACCAACAATCCCACTTTACGATCTTCAAACTTAACCAATATTAATTGCTCACCGCCCGAATTAGCTGTATCGCATTCGAAAACGTCTCTGACATCAATATATGGAAACTGCTGATCACCAATTGAAACAACATTGTTTAAAGTATTTCCAAAATTCACGTCATCAATGGCATGAATCTTTTCAATATTGGCGATTGGAATAACATATTGATTATTGGCAACTTTTACCAGCAGGCCGTCAATAATCGAAAGTGTCATTGGTAATTCAAGTGTTAGAGTAGTTCCTTGTCCTACTTTGGAATCTAGTGATACTTCACCCCTGATTTCACCAATCTTTTTCTTAACAACATCCATTCCAACACCCCGGCCGGAAACATCAGAAACAACTTCTTTTGTAGAAAATCCACTTAGGAAAACCAAATCAAAAATTTCCTTACGACTCAATTCTACATTTTCATCAAGCAATCCTTTGCTTATAGCTTTTGCACGGATAAAATCCGGATCAATACCTTTACCGTCATCTATAACCTGTACAATTACACTGGCTCCTGAATAAAAAGCTTTAAATATGATGGTTCCTTTTGGAGACTTACCATTTTTAATTCTTTCTTCAGGCAATTCTATTCCGTGATCGACAGAGTTACGAATGATATGTAACAGAGGATCTGTAAGATGCTCAATAATATTTTTATCTAATTCAATATCGCCACCTTCAATTACGAATTCAATTTCCTTATTCAATTCCTTTGAAAGGTCTCGAACCAGACGTTGAAAACGCATCAACTCACTTTGTAACGGTATCAGACTAATTTCAAAAGCATTATCGCGTAACTGACGGCTTAATTTTTGAATATTCTCAGCCAGGCTAACAATATCACCATTTCCATCCTTCTCGGCATAAAGATTCAACTGAGCCTGAATGGTAACCAATTCGCTTACCAGGTTAACAAGATCATCAATCTTATTGGAATTAACCCTGATACTCGATATTTTATGTTCTTTTAGCTGAACCTTCCGTTTAGCATCTCTTTTTTCATCATCCTGATCATTATCATCACTTCCTCCGATAGCTTCAATCTGCTCTTTAGTAATGAGTGTCTGATCAGCAACTGAATTATTTACCAATTCATCAAGAGCCTCTGATTTAATAATATTTCCAACTTTCAGCTCTTTAATATCAATTTCACATTCATCTTCAACAAAGATGAATACATCTTTTATATCATTAACAGATTCGGATGTATTTAAAACAACCTGCCAATAACAGAAATTTGAAATGGGTTGAAACTGTCCCAGATCGGGTATTCCTTTTGCAAAGGCCGCAACCTTTGCTTCACCCATCGCATGAAGATCATCCAGTAAGTAGAACGGATTGGTTCCATTTCGTAAGATATCCTCATTTGGTTTAATTCCGATCAAAAAGGTTTTTGATCCATCACTTACAGCAACTTGACTCCCACTCGATTCCCCCACAACCGTGGTCGAAGCACTGCTTTCTTCCTGATTGGAAACAGCTTGAATACGTTTAATAAAAGCTGCCTGATTGGCAATGTCTGCCTTTTCTGTCAAATCTCCAATCTGAAGTAAATGTTTGATTTGATCAATTGCTTCAAATGTTAACGAAATGATATCATTGGTTACTGCCAACTTATCATTTCGAACCAAATCAAAAACAGTTTCAAGATGGTGTGTAAATTCACTTAAGTGGTTAAATCCGAACATTGCTCCCCCTCCCTTAAGCGAGTGCATAGCCCGGAAGATTCGCTCAATAATCTCTCTATTGTGCATATCCTTCTCCAAAAGGAATAATGCTTCTTCCAGATCATTGATATTATCAAGCGACTCCTCAACGAATTTTTCTCTAAACTTATCAATCATTTGTTCGAACGTTTAACCTGTCAATGTTTTTAAAGAAGAGAATCAAAGCATCTTTCTGCTCTTCTATCGAAGCCAAATGATCTTCCTCCTTATTTAACACATCCTGAATTAGTGATACTACATCCTTCGTTTTATCGATAATATGATTATCAATACTTATCCTACCGTCGTATAATCCCCGATAAACTATTTCGACAGGAATAGCAATCTCTGTTAATTTACTGAAACCAAACATAGGTGCGGATCCTTTAATGGTATGCATGGTGCGAAAAATTTTTTCAACTGCTTCATCCGATAGTTTAACAGATCCGGAGGATGCAAGTTCTTTTTCCAAAAATTGCATATCATTATTGGTTTCCTCAATGAAAATATGTTTGATCCTTTCAATCATCGTAATACACGGGAAATTGCGCTTAATAATTTTGCAGGTACAAATGGTTTAATAATCCATCCTGTAGCACCGGCTTGTTTTGCCTCCATCTTCTTTGATGCCTGAGATTCTGTAGTAAGGAACAAAATTGGAATATGCTTGTAGGCATCCATTTCTCTAATCTTACGAATCAATCCAAGACCATCAAGGTTAGGCATGTGTAAATCAGTAATTACAATATCAATGGTACGACCATCTAAAAATTTTAGAGCGTCTTCACCATCAACACCAACTAATACATCATAGCCTTCATTTTGAAGAGTAAAGTTGACAACTTCACGAATACTTTCAGAATCATCAACAATAAGAACTGTTTTAGCCATAATATAATGTTCTATTTATTATTTAGGTTAATATAGCACATAGCTGAAACCGGAATTTCCGATTAAGGTTTTTAACTCGTCTTTTAATTCTGTGGTAATGTTAACTTCTTTACCAGCCAATTCATACGTCTTTTTAATCGAAAGCACCAACTGTATAAAAGTAATATCAACACTATCCGGATTATCCACCTGAATATCCAAATCCTTTGTTGCGCTTACTTTCTCTTTCACGATTTCGGTTATATTCTCAATGTAATTAATTATAAGCTGACCAGAAAATTGCAATACCGATTTTTCAGCCGACTCACTATAAACTACTTTATATGGTAGATCTTCCATAGTTTTAACAATTAGAATTTTTCGTAGTTATCCAGATCAAAATCCTTATCAAAGTTAGAGAATGGGTTATCTTTTTTTGCTGTAACCTTTTTCTCTTCAACCTTTTTACTTGCTGGCGCAGCAGCTTTTGCAGGCTTCTGCACTTCTACCGGTTTTGATTCTACTTTAGTTTCTGGAACTAATTCTTCTTCATCACCGATCTTAAAGAAACTCACTGCCTCGTGCAGATTATCTGCTAAATTAGCCAACTGATCAGAACTCTGAGTTAACTCATCTGATGAAGACGCATTTTCCTGAGTAATCATATTCAACTGTTGCATTGCCAGGTTGATCTGTTCAGCACCAGTTTTTTGCTCCATACTTGCTGCAGAAATCTCTTTAATAAGCTGAGTGGTTTTTTCAATATCTGGTACTAAAGCTTTTGATTTTTCTCCAGCTTTTTGAGATACATTTAAACCTGTTTTTACTAACGAAACAATTTCATCAGCAGCCAATTTACTTCTTTCTGCTAACTTACGTACTTCAGCAGCCACAACAGAGAAACCTCTTCCATGCTCACCAGCACGAGCGGCCTCAACAGCAGCATTTAAAGCAAGAATATTTGTTTGGAACGCAATATCACTAATGATAGTAATCTTCTCAGAAACCGTTTTCATAACAGATGCTGCCTGACTTGAAAGTTCATCAGCAACTCCAACATCTTTTGCTGTTTCAACAGTAATTTTTTCAGTCTCGATAGCGTTATCAGTATTCTGATCAATATTAGCAACCATCTCTTCTATTGAAGTTGACACCTCCTCAGCAGATGCAGCCTGATCAGCAGAACCTTTTGACAACTGCATCGAGCTTGATTTCAATTGTGTACTTGATGTTACCAGGTCATTTGCATTCTCTTTGATGGTGATCACAGTTTTCTTTAACTGATCGGCCATAACGGCTAACGCTTTAGCCAAATCACCAATTTCATCATTCTGGTGAACATCTACTTTAGCGGTAAGATCACCATCACCAATTGCCTTGGCAAATCTAACGCCCTTATTCAAAGGACTTACAATTGAATTATAAAGTAAATAAGCGGTTGCGGTAGCTCCTAAAATTACCAAAATGCTCATTATAAGAATAACCCATTGTAATAACGTAAATCTGCTGTTGGTTTTTTCCAGTGCATCATCACTGGCAGTAACATACTTATCAGCTAACTTGTCTAATCTGGCAGTAATCTCATCACTTAAAACAATGATCTCACCACCATCCTGAACCTGAGGTTCCACTTCGAAAAGCACCATTACATCCTCATAAGCAGCAAATGAATCTAAACTACTCATCACATATTGCTGCATCTGGAAAAGCGAATCGATATCATGAAATATCACGTTTGCTTCTGTTACATCAGCAGGTTCCCATTCCTCATAAAAGGATTTAATTTCACCTTGCAATTGTGGGTACTCCGTTTCATGCAGATCCTTAAGTTTGATTTTATCCGGCGTATCAGATTGTTTATCAATAAAAACCCAACTACGCACAAGCATTTTAGAGTTGGTAATCATCATTGATAAATGACTTAACTTTTCTGATGACGGAGAGTAAATACCTGTTAATTTACTATTTAGATTTTTACTGGATGTTAATGTAGTAAAAGTCCAGATACCGTTAAAAACAACAAGTACCAGAATGACACCAAATCCCCAAAGTAATTTTTGGGCAATATTAAGTTTGATATTCTTCATTCGAATTTAGTTTTAATCTCTTTTTGGCATAAACTTCTTAATTGAATTGTATGCCGTCAGGCAAAAATAAAATCCTATCCTAATTTAACAAACAGAATAGTCTTTTATTTCAGTCCAACTTTTATAGGTAAATAAATTACTAATGCAATTATTTATAAACTTAGTCAATAAATGTATTATTGAAAAGTATCTTATAAAGAAATTGCAGCTGCCATACCTTCCAATTTAGAGCTAATTTGCAAACCAAACTTAGCGGCATTGGCTTTGTGAATCTCAAACTTTAGCTTTTCGTCTCTTACAACAAAGTTAAACATGGCGCCATTTGTTGTTGCCCCTTCAGACTCGCAAACGATCAAGGTATTTTTACCCCCAACCTTGGAAATAATATCAGAAGAGTACTTATTAAAGTTTATCGATGATGAAACAAACAGCACCTGGCAGTTTTCTATTTCTTCAACCGATTTAAACTCTTTAATAACTACGTCCTGGAATCCAAATTTTTTCCCTTCTGATAATTTTTCTAACCAGCTTACGATTTCTTTGTCTTTAATGACTCCAATAACGAAATCACCTTCTTTTGTTGCCTCTGGCCACCCAATATGGCGGATAAAGTTTAGAGTAAACACTGATTTAAACTTTGCTACCTGTGAATTAGCAGCCAATGGTAATAGCATTAAGCTAAAAAAGAATAAAATCTTTTTCATAACAATACATCCTTTCAAATTCAACTTCTTAATGCGCAGTGGTACGGAAATAGTTTAGATTAGTTTCCTTAATTTCAATAAATTTTGAATTTCTAATAAAAGTTTAGTATGAATTATTACAATCACTATTCAGCATTGCAGTACTTTTGTCGAGCAAAATCAAACAAAAATCAATAGTACTTGCATAATAATAGACATTAAATAAAATATTTAATAATCAGATGAAAACATTTATACACAGCATAAATATAGATAGCACAAAGATTTTGACAGGTAAAAATGATGCCATTAGTAAGAGTGTTTTTACATTCTTTTCGAATCATAACATTAATCCAAAACAAATAGTAAAAATTGATTTATTGATTGACATCCAAATTGAAGAGGATTATACATCATTAGAGTCAAATCTGGAAGAACTAATTGCCCTTTTAATCCAAAAGAAAATATCTGCATATTCAATTATACCTTCAACAAACTTATTAAAGAACGAAGCTACTTTGTTGTTAACAGTTTGTACCGGCAATAATCTGAAAATTGAGCATAAAGAATTTCAAAAATTACCTTATACATTTTGCTCTGACCCACAAAACCGAATACTTTACGCAGGCAACATAAGATTCAATGAGAATAATGATTTGATGAGAAGTACTCAATTGGCTTTCGATTTTGCTGAACAGTTACTTGATCATGAAGAAATGCATTTTGGGCATGTTAACTTTATGCATACTCATCTTGATAAAAGCTTTATCAACCATACTTCTTCACATCAATCTACATGGGATGTAATCAATCAGATTAAAGAATTATATTTCGATCCTTCACTTTTTGCACAAAGCATACCTCCTCTTAGTCTCAATTCAATGAACACCGGAGGTATTCAAGTTTCATTTACAGCAGCTCAGAAAGACACTTTCCCAAGTCACCAGGTTCTTCATTACCAGGCACCAAATGGATTAGATCTTTATGCTTCTTTGTCAAAAGAATTAAGCCAAATTTATTTCTTTGCCAGCTATAACAAAGAGGCTCAATTATCAGCCAATCAAAATATCATTGTGCAAACGAATGAACTGACTGAGATTATCTCGGAATTCGTTCAAAAAATGGAAGATGAGACAAAATCAAAGTTAATGCTGAATTTAGTGACGATACATCTTAAAAACGGAAGCGAATTATCAGATGCAGAACTTATTATTAAACAACAATTAAAAACTGACCAGTTCCTGTTCATTCAATCGGAAATGCAACATAATGAGGCATTAATATCCATTGAAGGAGCATTATACTTTTAAACCTTACACCAATAATTGATTTGCCATCCTAACCTTTTTATCTATTTTCGCATGATTGAATTGAACGAAGACTGACAGAGATGTGGATTAAAATTGCACGATTTATACTACGCAACAGAATAGCTATCTTAATAGGACTATTTCTAATAACCTTATTTATGGGATTTCAATCCCGAAAAATAGAAATGTCTTATCAATATGCGCCCTTGCTTCCCGAAGATGACTCAACTTACCTTGCTTATGAATCATTTGTCGAAACTTTTGGATCAGAAGGTAATCTTGTTGTAATTGGAGTTAAGAACAGTGATTTTTTTGAAGTAAAAGAATTTAACCAATGGAATGAATTAACTCAAAAATTAAAAGAGATCAATGGAGTTACATCTGTTTTTTCTATTGGACAGACCTATGAACTTCAGAAAAATACTAAAGAAAAAAGATTTGAAGTAAAGCCTATATTTCCGGAACAAGTTAAGTTTCAAACTGAACTTGACTCATTAAAAGAACGATTTTATGAATTGCCTTTTTATGATCAGTTAGTATATAATAAATCGAAAGATGCCTACCTTATGGCGATTACTCTGGATGATGACATTCTGCACAGTGAGGATAGGGTGAGACTGATTGAAGATATAAGAAAGACCGGTAATAAATACATCAGGCAGAACGAGCATGAATTGCATTATTCGGGCCTTCCATACATTCGTGTGGTAACTGCTGAAATGATTAAGAAAGAGCTGAATATGTTTATCTTCTTAGCTCTTGGAATCACGGCACTTATCATACTTATCTTCTTTCGATCGTTTAAGGTCGTTATGTTTTCAATGCTTGTTGTAGGTATAGCAGTTATCTGGGCTTTGGGAATTCAAGGACTGTTTGGTTACAAAATAACCATTCTTACCGGAATGATTCCACCATTAATTATTGTTATTGGAATACCCAATTCCGTCTTTCTGCTCAATAAGTATCACCAGGAATACCGCAAGCATCAAAACAAAATAAAGGCGCTACAAAGAGTAATCAGAAAAATAGGTAACGCTACCTTTTTAACCAATCTGACAACCGCATCAGGGTTTGCCACCTTTATCTTTACCAGTAGTAAGATTTTAGTTGAATTTGGAGTCATTGCAGCCATTAATATCATCGTTGTTTTCTTCCTTTCCATCTTACTTATCCCCATCATCTTTAGTTTCCTGGATGGGCCTAAAGAAAGACACATTAAACACCTGGATAACCAGATAATGGGTAAGGCCGTTAACACACTGGTAAAATTATCATTGAACCATCGAAAAACGATATACTGGATTACAATCAGTATGTTGGTTTTAGGAGCATTTGGTATCTCGCGAATTAAAACAACCGGATACATGCTGGATGATATACCTCATGATGATCCGTTATATGTAGATCTTGAATTTTTTGAAGATAACTTCAATGGATTAATGCCACTTGAGATAATGATAGACACCAAAAAACCAAACGGTGTTATCCAACGCTCAAACCTGAAAAAGATGGATGATCTTCAGGACGAGTTATCTCAACTTGATGTCATTTCAAAACCTGTTTCGTTGGTTGAAGTTGTTAAGTTTTCGCGTCAGGCATTTTTTAATGGTAAACAAAGTCATTATAAAATACCAAGTAACCAGGAGCGTAACTTCATACTTTCATACGTAAGCAAAAGCGAAGCTGGTGCTCAAACAGGAATCGTAAATAATTTTATGGATTCACTCAAACAAAAGGCACGTTTGAGCTATCGGATGAAAGATATTGGTACCACAGAGATGGTATCATTAAATGAGAATATCCAGAAAAAAATTGACGAAATATTTCCAGGCGATAAATACTTCACCTCTTTAACGGGTGCGAGTGTAGTATTCTTTAAAGGAACAGATTATCTTATTAAAAACCTGTTTACCAGTTTACTTCTGGCAATTGTTTTAATTGCTTCGTTTATGGCCTGGATGTTTTCTTCGAAACGAATGGTTTTGGTTTCTCTTATTCCTAACCTGTTCCCATTAATTATGACAGCTGCATTAATGGGCTATTTTGGAATTCCGATTAAACCCTCAACCATACTTGTATTTAGTATAGCATTTGGTATCTCAGTTGATGATACCATTCACTACCTGGCTAAATATCGTCAGGAACTTTCAGAAACCAACTGGAGTATCAGAGCAGCCGTTGTACTGGCACTAAAAGAAACTGGTGTAAGTATGATTTACACCTCTATCATTTTATTCTTTGGTTTTGGTATTTTCAGTATTTCACAATTCGGTGGCACTGTGGCTTTGGGAGTACTTGTTGCGGTTACCTTATTAATTGCACTATTTTCCAATCTTATATTACTACCATCATTATTATTAACTTTGGAAAAAGCTATTACCAACAAATCATTTAAAGAACCATTACTTCATATTTACAATGAGGATGAAGATATTGAATTGGAAGATTTGGTAATAGAAAGTAAAAAAAAGGAACTGACGCCTCAAGAATAAAGACATTGACAATAATATGATTACGATAGCCGAACTTCAAAATATTGTTGAAAAAGCATTACAAAAAGAAAACTTTGTAACGGAACCACAGGGGCTTTACCAACCCATTGAGTACGTAATGTCATTGGGTGGGAAAAGAATTCGTCCTACCATGTGTCTGGCCGGATTTTTTCTTTTTAACGATGATTTTGAAAAAGCATTACCTGCAGGGCTGGGTCTTGAAATATTTCACAATTTCACCCTACTCCACGACGATGTTATGGATAATGCAGATGTTCGTCGTAATCAGCCAACCGTTCATAAAAAATGGGACGAAAACACTGCCATCTTATCCGGCGATGCAATGTTAATCAAAGCCTATCAATATGTTTGTAAAACGGATACATCTGTTTTAAAACCTTTGCTCGATCTTTTTAGCATTACGGCACTAGAAGTATGTGAAGGGCAGCAATACGATATGGAGTTTGAAACCAGAAACGATGTAAGTGCAGATGAGTACTTGAATATGATCCGTTTAAAAACGGCTGTTCTATTGGCTGGCAGTTTAAAAGCCGGTGCCATAGTTGCCAATGCCAATGCAGAAGATGCTGAAAATCTGTATCAATTTGGTGAGAACATTGGTTTGGCATTTCAGTTACAGGACGATTTTCTGGATGTTTATGGAGATGAAAAAACATTCGGCAAAGCCATTGGGGGAGATATTGTTGCAAACAAGAAAACATTTTTACTAATAAATGCGTTACAAAAGGCGTCAGGATCTTTGCGTGATGAATTGCAAAATTGGATTAACGTAGAGACCTTCGACCGTGAACAAAAGATTAATGCTGTAAGAAATATCTATAATCAATTAGGTATTGATAAGATTGCCAAAGACAAGATGCATGAGTATTTTCAAGTGGCCCTTAAATCTCTGGAAAAAGTGAACGGCAAAGAATCTATGAAATCAGAATTGCGCGATTTTGCAGTAAAACTGATTGAACGATCACGATAAATTGACGAATAAGTATTAATTTAGAGATAAATAATCACTTTATGAAAAATCTTGTTGGAACCATCATTCAAATAGTTGGACCAGTTGTAGACGTTAGTTTTGATCTGAAAGATCAGGAATTACCCAATATTCTGGATGCCCTCGAAATAAAACGCGATGACAACCAGGCAACCGTTATTGAGTGTCAACAACATATTGGAGAAAATACCATTCGCTGTATTGCGATGGACTCAACCGATGGTTTAACAAGAGGTATGGAGGTTGTCCATTTAGGAAGCCCAATTACGATGCCTGCAGGTGAAAAGGTAAAAGGTCGTTTATTGAATGTTGTGGGTGATGCCATTGATGGTATCGGATCCGTTACAAAAGAAGGCGGAAATCCTATTCATCGTAATCCTCCTGCTTTTGCTGACCTTTCAACAGAAGCAGAAATTCTTTTTACCGGTATTAAAGTGGTTGACTTAATTGAGCCATATGCCAAAGGTGGTAAGATTGGATTATTTGGTGGAGCCGGTGTTGGTAAAACCGTTTTGATTCAGGAGTTGATCAATAACATTGCCAAAGGACATGATGGTCTTTCTGTTTTTGCCGGTGTTGGCGAACGAACCCGTGAAGGTAATGACCTTCTTCGTGAAATGATTGAAGCGGGTATCGTAAATTACGGTGAAGAGTTTAAAAAATCGATGGAAGAAGGCGGATGGGACTTATCAAAGGTTGATGAAAAAGCATTGGAATCTTCTCAGGTAACAATGGTTTTTGGTCAGATGAATGAACCTCCCGGAGCACGTGCCCGTGTTGCTTTATCGGGTTTGACCATAGCTGAAAGTTTCCGCGATGGTGATGGAACCGGTCAGGGGCGCGACGTACTTTTATTTGTTGATAATATCTTCCGTTTTACGCAAGCTGGCTCTGAAGTTTCGGCTCTCTTAGGTCGTATGCCTTCAGCAGTAGGTTATCAGCCAACATTATCATCAGAGATGGGTGCATTGCAGGAACGTATTGCATCTACCAAGCATGGTTCAATCACATCAGTTCAGGCCGTATATGTACCTGCCGATGACTTAACAGACCCTGCTCCTGCAACAACATTTGCTCACCTTGATGCCAAAACCGTACTTAGCCGAAAGATTGCAGAGTTAGGTATTTATCCTGCGGTCGATCCACTTGATTCAACATCCAGAATGTTAACGCCTGACATCGTTGGACAGGATCATTACAACACAGCTCAAAGAGTAATTGAGATATTACAACGATATAAAGAACTTCAGGATATCATTGCCATTTTAGGAATGGAAGAACTATCGGAAGAAGATAAACTGGTTGTGCACAGAGCACGTCGTGTTCAACGATTCCTTTCGCAACCTTTCCATGTAGCAGAGCAGTTTACAGGATTGAAAGGGGTGTTTGTGTCAATTGAAGATACAATTAAGGGATTCAACATGATACTTGATGGTGAAGTGGATCAGTATCCTGAAGCAGCATTTAACCTGGTTGGAACCATTGAAGATGCCATCGCTAAAGGTGAAGAATTATTGAAACAAGCAAAAAAAGCATAGATGGACTTACATTGTGAAATAGTGACACCGTTGCAGGTGATTTATGACGAACCGGTGGGTATGGTTCAGGTGCCCGGCGAAAAAGGCTCTTTCACTGTTTTAAAAGGCCATGCTCCAGTTGTTTCTGTTTTATCCGAAGGCACAATCAGAGTGATTGGTAAAAGTGGTCATGAAAAGCTTTTTAAATGCAAAAGTGGTGTTGTTGAATGTAAGAATAATAAGATGGTTATTCTAATACACGAATAGAAGTCTTTTACAATACTTAAAATATAAATCCCGGTAGCATCTGGGATTTTTTTATTTTTGAGGAAATTTTTAGAATGAAGAAAATTCTTATCATACGACTAAGCTCAATTGGCGACATTATCCAATGCATGTCGGTAGTTACCGGATTGAAAAATAAGTTTCCCGACTCAGAACTTCATTGGGTTGTAAGGGCTGATTTGGCTTCATTGGTTAAAATTGACCCGCGAATTGATAAGCTTTGGGAGTTTGACCGAAAAGAAGGCTTCGCCGGAGTTTTCAAACTGGGATCCAAATTAAAAGCTGAGAAGTATGATTTAATTTATGATGCGCACAGTAACATCCGTTCTAATATCTTGAAACTCGTTTTATGTCCATTTGGCATCTGTAATCTATTCAATATAAACAGACTTGTTACCCGACATAAGGATCGTTTCAAAAGGTTTTTACTATTTAACTTCGGCATTAATTATTTACCTAATCCTTTTAAGGCACTGGATTCCTTTCGTCTTCCTATTCTAAATAAATGGAATCTAACCGATTTTAATACTCCTTTTAACGACTGGCACTTTCCTGATTCTGTTCAATCGAAAATCAAACAACTGGTTCTGGATGAGATTCCTGAGAATCAAAAATGGGTAGCTCTGGTACCATCTGCCGCATGGGAACTTAAACGCTGGCCTGTCTCCTACTGGCAAAAGTTGGTTGATCTTCGCTCTGACTTATTTTTTGTAGTTCTTGGCGGACCATCTGATACTTTTTGCGAAGATATTAAATCAGTTGCTCCGGAAAGAGTGATTAACCTGGCAGGCAAAACTTTATTAATGGAAAGCTTTTGTACGGTCTGGCATGCTCCGTTTGTAATAAGCGGAGACACCGGTTTTCTGCATGCTGCAGACCTATTTCAAAAACACGGTTTAGCCGTTATCGGACCAACTGCTTTTGGTTATCCTTCCAACGAAAATATGAAAGTTATGGAAGTGGACTTACCTTGCCGTCCTTGTACAAAAGATGGAAGTACAAAGTGTAAATTGAAAGAAATTAAAAAATGTTTAACAGACATAACTCCTGAGTTATTAGCTAGTAACATTACATTCCAGGAATAGATTGAACTTTCCATGCATTTTTGTTAAAACCTTACAAATATTATGTCGTATAGATGGGGATTAAAATATTAAACCCTCACAAATGAAAAAACACATCCTGATTCTGTTGCTTCTGTTTCTTGCAGGAACTTCAGAAGAAGCCTTTTGTCAGATGACAAAATTCAAGGCACTTTTTCTTTACAATTTTACTCAAAACGTTGAATGGCCACCCAACACTATTTCATCAAACGAATTTATAATCACCGTAGTAGGGGATGATGAGATGGCTGGGGAATTGGAAAAACTGGCACAGGTTAAAAAAGTTGGATCCAAAACAATGGTTATTAAACAAACGAATCAGGTAAAGGAAATAAACGATTCTCATGTTGTCTTTTTGAGTTCAACCAAATCTGATCTGATGTCTAGACTTGCAATTCAGCAGGAAGGTCAGCCTGTACTGTTAATAAGCAGTAAGGAAGGATTATGTAAAGATGGTGCTGCCATTTGTTTTACAACCGTTGATGGCAAACTACGCTATCAAATAAACGAAGACAATATTAATGCAAGAAGTCTGAAAGTAAATAACAAATTAATTTCATTGGGAATATCCACAAACTAATCAATGAATCAAATAAAAATGAATCTTAGATATTTATTACTTATCGTTTTGGTTGTCTCATTCTTCAACCAAAATTTTGCTCAGGAACAACCAAAGACAAAGACTCGTGAAGAGGTTTTAAGTATGACGATGGAGGAAATGTCGTCACTACCACTTGAGGAGTTAATGAGTTTAATGGATGTAGTTGGTGTGTCTTCTTTAGAAGAGTTATACAATCTACTTTTGAACAAGAATGTTGTTTCAGCATCAAAGAAAGAAGAAAGCATTTTTGATTCTCCTCTTTCTACTACAGTTCTATCGCACGACCAGATTATTGCTTCGGGTGCAACAAGTATTGAGGAAGCATTGCGTCTGGTTCCGGGAGTCATTGTTCGTGAAAAGACAAATGGCAATTATGATGTTCATATAAGAGGAAACGACAATCTTCCTTCTAAAAACCTGCTTCTGTATTCCGAAAACATGAATACATTAGTAATGATTAACGGAAGATCGGTTTTTAACTATTCACATGGAGGAACACTTTGGGAAACCTTACCGGTTAGTTTCGAAGATATTGATCGTATCGAAGTGGTAAGAGGTCCTTCCAGTGCATTATACGGCCCTAATGCAGTAACCGGTGTAATCAATATTATTACACAAACAATCAGCCAAGAAACACCGCTTATCTCTGGTAATCTTAATGGTGGCAGTCAAAGCACCTATATGGGTGATCTTGCAATACGCAAACAGCTAAATGATAAAATTAGTCTGGGTGTTACAGGTAATTTTGAGACACGCGATAGAAAAACAGATGAAATATACATCTACAGCAGAGACGGTTCTCAACTAAGCATCGACGGTGAAAATGTAGGCAATGGTTATTACTCTCTGGATGAGATAAACCAAATGAGAAGTGGGAACCAGGAAATTTGGCCTCCATACACAGTTGGCAATGAAATTTATGATATATATAAGTCGTTTCCTGATCCTGAAAGATCGAAGTACAGATATGGTGTAAACGGTTATCTTGATGTAAATCCAACCAGCGAAACATCAGTTCAAATCATGGGTGGTTATCAAAACTCTGAAGTGATGACCTCAACAATGGGTGATGTACCTACTCCTTATTCAACCAAACTGGCATCAACCGGCTATGTTGATTTACGAGCTAAAATTTATGATTTCTCTTTACAAGCCAATTATAACGGCGGTACAATTGATTATATGTCGGGTAACGAAGGATTTGAACTGGATAATGAACAATATTCATTTTTGGCTGAATACAATAAAAAATTCCGCAACTTGTCTGTTCGTCCCGGGTTTAGTTACCAAAGTATTTCGTACGATGACAGTAAACACATTTCAGAAGTAGGCAAAGGTTATTTAAATCAAAAGCAAACCATCAATATCATGGCAGGTAGCTTAAGACTTGACTATCTGTTAACAGAACGTTTACGTTTGGTTGCTGCCCTGCGTGCTGAAAAATACGATAACATGGATGATATTTATGCTTCATGGCAGTTCATAAGTACGTACAAATTGAATGATAAAAATCTGATTCGTGCCGTTTATTCAAGGGCCAATCAATCTGCATTCCTGATTAACACCTACTCAAATTACACATGGAATATTGTTAATATGAGATCTCCAAAAATCATGCAGTTTGACGGGCACAAGGACAACAAACTTAAAACAACTGACATGGTTGAGATAGGATTCAGATCAAGACCAGATAAAAGTGTTTTGATTGATGTGGAAGCCTTTTATAACCGTTCAAAAGATTTTGTAGGCTTAGCTCCGGATATGACTTCCTTAGCTGTATTTAATCCTTTAGCTGTTATCACTGGCGCAGCAACAGTGCAAGAAAATATAAATGCCATTGTCAATCTATCTTTTCAGAATATGGATTTAGTTTCCAATCAGTTCGGTGCTTCCGTTTCGTTAGATTGGGTTCTATCTGAAAAATTAATGGCAACAGGTCATGTTACTTACCAGCAAACCACAGTTGATAATTACGTACCTTATTCCAGAAATGAAATCCTGTATTACCAGTCCTCTATAGCTCAATCAGACCCGGATCTGGCAACTAAAATCAATCAGGCTTTGGTTGATTACGCAACCGGAGTTCAAACAGGTGAAATTGATCCTGCTAAACAAACGTATGCAATTGTGAATTCTGTAAGCGACATACAGGAAGGAACAGAGAATAATTTTAAGCATGAAGCAACTCCATCTTTCTGGGGTAGTTTGTCAATCACCTATCGCCCTACAAAGAAAATTGAGTTTTTCCCACAGGCATATTTCTATGGTGAGCAAAGTTTCATCAATCAATACGGTGTTATTGATATTGAACCATCCGTAAATCTTAACCTGAAAGCTTCCTACAAAGCAACAGATAACCTTACATTCTTTGTGAATTGCAGAAACCTGTTGAATACAGAAAAAGTTCAGTTCGCCTATATGGATAAAATTGGTGGATTGTATCTGGCTGGTTTAAACTTTAAGTGGTAAATAAGAGTTAATTAAGATAAAAGGGATTGTCGAAAAGGCAATCCCTTTTTTTTTATAGTTTCTCTTTCAAAAACACACATTTATTTAATTTTTTTTCACAAATCATAACCATATTAAATAGGGTGCGTATATTTGGGTGACTTTATTAATGTAAACCTAATCCAGATGAAGCAAAAATTAGTTTTTTTGTTGTTGGTACTTTGTTTTGCCACAACAGAAGAAGCTTTTAGCCAGATGGCTAAATTTAAAGCACTCTTTCTCTACAACTTCACACAGAATGTCGAATGGCCTCCAAGCGCCAGTAACCCAAATGAATTTGTTATCACCGTAATAGGCGACAAAGAAATGGCTACCGAGCTGGAAAAGCTTGCTCAGGTTAAAAAGGTGGGTACCAAAACCATTGTGATTAAGCAAGAGAATCAGGTAAAAAACCTTGAAGATTCACAAGTTATTTTTCTTAGCGCGGGTAAATCAAGCTTAATGTCGATGCTTTCTTCCGATCAGGATGGAAAACCAACATTATTGATAAGCAGTAAAGAAGGGCTTTGCAGCGACGGTGCAGCAATTTCATTTACCACAGTTGATGGCAAACTTCGTTATGAAATCTGCTCAACCAACATTGAAAAACATGGACTTAAGGTAAATAACAAACTATTGTCTTTAGGTATCCCTGTTAACTAACCAAACAAAACTGACAAACATGAAACTTAGATATATTTTTGCCATTGTAATGGCTTTGGCTATTACTATGCCTGCCATATCGCAAGAAAAGAAGAAAACACGCGAAGAAGTCCTGAATATGACGATGGAAGAAATGTCGTCATTACCACTTGAGGAATTGATGGGACTTATGGATATTGTTGGAGTGTCTTCCATTGAAGAACTTTATGATTTGCTGTTAAACAAAGACGTTACTTCAGCATCCAAAAAAGAAGAGAGTCTTTTTGATTCTCCATTATCAACAACCGTATTAAGTCATGATGAAATACAATCTTCAGGAGCTACCTGTATAGAGGAAGCGTTACGTTTGGTTCCGGGCATCATCGTTCGTGAAAAGAACAATGGGAACTATGATGTTCATATACGAGGATTAGACAACCTACCTCCAAAAAACATGATGTTGCAATCAGAGAATACAAGTACTTTGGTAATGATCAACGGACGCCCTGTATTTAACTATGCAATGGGTGGAATAATTTGGGAATCGTTGCCTGTGAGCCTTGGAGATATTGACCGCATTGAGGTGGTACGTGGTCCTTCAAGCGCTTTATACGGACCTAATGCAGTGTCGGGAGCCATCAATATTATCACCAAAACAATTGACTCTTCTACACCTCTGATTTCAGCCAATATTCAGGGAGGAAACCTTAATACTTATATGGGCGACATAGGCTTTCGCAAGCAAATCAATTCTAAATTTAGTATTGGCGTAACCGGAAACTATGAAACCCGAAATCGAAACAACGATGAACTATATGTATTTAAAGAAGGTAAAAGCTTTTCAAAAGACGCATATGAAGTTCTGACTGATGCAAATGGATATACTTATTTAGATCCTAAAGATGACATTGATGAATTATTTCCAGACCCGGGAAAGTCGAAAGAAAAATCAGGTATCAATGGTTATCTGTCATACGAAATAAATTCTGATGCCATCCTTAACTTATCAGGTGGTTACCAATATTCGTTTGCCAATGCCTCAACATTGGGAGATAATGCTACATCAATGGCCGGAAGGGAATCAAAAACATCGTATGTTGATTTAAATGCCAATTTGTATGGATTTGATATTCAAGGAAGCTATATGTTCGGATTCCAGGATTTTGGAGTAGGTAACCTTGGTTTTCAGACTGATATGGCGCAGTTTAACTCGAATATTGAATACAACCTGCAACTAAAGAATCTTAGTATTCGCCCGGGAGTTAACTATATGTCGGTTTATTACGATGATTCAAAGCACATACCAGCTTTAGGTTCCGGTTTTTTCAACGGTAAGAAAGACATGAATATCTTTGCCACCAGCTTACGACTGGATTATCTCGCAACAGAGAAATTACGCTTGGTTGCTGCATTGAGAGCCGAGAAATATGCTCATTCTGACCAATGGACTCCATCATGGCAGTTTGTTTCGTCATACAAAATCAACGATAAAAATAATTTCCGACTGGTTTATTCAAGAGCCAACCGTTCACCTTTTATCATTGATTTACACTCTAATTTCCTTTGGGACAGAGAAGGCAGACCTTCACCTGATTTTATCTACTTTGGTGGTAACAAAAACATGGATGTAATGGTATCTGATCTGTTCGAAGCAGGTTATCGTACACGACCATCCAAAAATGTTTTAATTGATATTGAAGCCTATTATTCCAAATCGAAAAACTTCACCGTTCTTGCACCAGACAGCACTAATTTTATCATTCCGGTTGCAATGGTTGGAACTGATCCAACTCCACTGGCAATGCCAACCGTAACGGCATATATGCAATACCAGAACATTGATCTGGAAGCCAAGCAAATGGGACTTACGATCAGCCTTGATTGGGTTTTATCAGAGAAGCTGATTGCAAAATCTCATCTATCAGTGCAACAAACAAAATTGGATAATTATAATCCGGTGACACGTGATGAAATGATTGCAATGCAAGCCAATGCTATCTATCCAAGCGACGGATCAAATGGCTTACTTGCTCAGAAGATTTATGAAAGTGCGATAACCGGGCAGATACCTCAATATCCTAATATGACGTCTCTTTCGGTTTCAAGTGATTATAAGCCTACAGATTATCAAAACAACTTTAAGCACGAAGCTACACCTAATTTCTGGGGTAGTATTGGCTTGAACTATAAGCCAACTCAAAAACTGAATATTTTTTCAAACGCCTATATTTATGGCAAACAAACATTTATGAATCAATACGACACATCAGATGTTGATTCAAAAATCATCTTGAATCTAAAAGCCAACTATCAGTTAAGCGAATCGTTATCTGTTTTTGCAAACCTGCGTAACATACTTAATAACGAAAAACAAGAATTCGCTTTTATGGATGAAATCGGAGGATTATATTTGGTTGGTTTGAATTTTAAACTTTAGATATTTCATTAGAGATAAATATAGTAAGGAGGGTGTCCAAAAATTAAACATCAAAACAACGTTAGTTTCAATTTGTAATAAAATATCATTTTATGTCACCCCTAAATCCCCTGAAGGGGACTT